>JAITFH010000046.1 GCA_031281465.1 Mycoplasmataceae bacterium
GATATTTATATTACCGGTTCAAACTCATACATGTTTTCTAAAAATTTAGCTACCCTGCTTACCGGTAGAACTGTAGAACTCAAAATTTATCCTTTTTCTTTCAAAGAACTTTATCAAAAAATAAAACAAAAAGAAGAATCTGACGAAAGTTTTTTAAATAGATACTTAGTTTATGGAGGATTAGGTATTATCTTGGATTCATACTATGATAAAACTAAAACCAATAATAATTTAAAAAAAGTAACAGGAGATACAATAGAGAAAGATATTGTAAATAGACACAAAATAAAAAAAGACATTAGTGCTTTTAACAAAATTGTTTCATATTGTTTTGAACACGTCGGAAGAAACATAAATTCTATAACATTAGAAAAACATTTAAGAGATTTGAATATTTCATTACCAACAATAATTAACTACATCACTTGGTTGTGCGATTCACAATTATTACAAAATGTTATTTATTATGATATTAAGGGTTTGAAAGCACTTAAAACTAGTGGAACATATTACGCAGGTGATTTAGGAATATTGTCAGCTAACATCGGTTTTGATTCAACTTATTCAAAAGGATATAGGCTAGAAAATCTTGTTTTAATTCAACTATTATCGTTAGGTTACGAAATAGTTACTGGATATGATAAAAACGAGAATAGTGTCGATTTTATTGCAATTAAAGATGATGAAAAGATTTATATTCAAGTAACTGATCAAATGAATGAAGAAAATGCTGACAGGGAATATAAATCTTTATTAAAAACAAAAAATGCCACAAAAAAAGTAATACTTACTAACGCCATGAATGTTCCTAAAAAAGATAATGGTGTGAAAATTATCTTTTTAACAGATTGATTACTTGGAAAAGTGCAATTGTAGGTGGTTAGGAAGTATGCTGGATATAAATGATGCTTGTTTTTACACTTGTTTGATATTTTACTACTACAAGTATCCAGATACTTTGTTCACTATTAACGTAGTTGTTTAACATAAGTATTATGAAAAAACATCTAGTCATCAGAAATAGTTTTACTAAAGAACGGGTTCGTACAAAAACTATCTACAAACGACTATCGTTTTAACCCAATTTGTTTCTACAACTCTGCTTGCATTTGTTGGATAGCTCCAGCTTTATCAGCAGGAATAACTGTATACAAGTTATCTACCAACATTTGAGCAACTCCTGCAACTATTACCACGATTCCTGCGATTAACATTATTTTTCCTAATGTAGGAGTAGCATATTGTCTTTTAATAAATTCTTGTTTTTTTGGTTCATTAGTGACAGTATTTTCCCCTGTTTTGGCAATGTAGTCTGTACTGTTAAGTAAATCGGTTTCCTCTCGAACTATAACACTTTTAGAGTCTTCTTGGAATGCAATAACTTCATCGGGTGTTAATGTTTGTTGAGGTGTATCAATATTAAAATTTGTATCTAGATGATTATCTATCGTTTCTGATAAATATTCTTCTTGGAATGTTGCTTGTTGTACTGGATTCTCGTCTTTGAAAAGGGACTGATTTTCATCATCTAATATTCCATATCTACCTCCTTCTTTATTCTGGGCAAGGACATTTTTCAATATCGCAATTTGTACTCCTAATACATTACCAATTTTAAGTAATAAGAAACTAGATAATGTGAATATTCCCGCATAGTCAAAGAATGCACGGTGAAGTCTGAATTCATAAATTAGTCCTTGATCAACTTGACTAATTGCAGCTATATCACCTTTTTCAAGTGTTTCATATGCTCCAACAATGTTATCGTCGTGGTAGTCTAAAAATCTTTCACTTGTTTCTAAATCAATGTCCATGCTGAAGTCTGTACCTTCTACTACTTTTGTTAAGAATCTTCTAACAAAGAATGTGTCATTCTTAAAGTAATCAGCTCATTTCTTTTCTTCTTTCATAAAGCTGTCATTCTTTGTTAGTTCACTAACATATTGTAAGAAGTTGAAAATTGGGTCACAGAACTCGTAAATATAGTTTTTGCTTACTAATGCAATTCTTAATTTTGCATCTGCTGATACTTTTGGATCGTTTAGTTTTTTGTAGAATTCTGCATAAGTTTTAGCTATATCTTGTGGGATTAATTCTTTAAATTTTTCAACCAAATCTGCTGCATCTTTAACTGATGGTAAAATATCTATTTTAGCGGCAGCAGATAAGACACCGTTATATGATAAGAATCCATCAAGTATGCTACCAGCAATTGATGTTCCTAAGGTTCAAACATTTAACGCTGTGACACAAGCTAATACATCATTTACACCAGATAAAAGTGTGATTAATCCAGCTAATCCACCATCCAATCCAGCACCGATTTGCATATTGTGGTAAATATCATTGATAATATTTCGTTTATTTCCATTATCATCGTATCCTAAAACATACAAGTCGTGAATAAATTTAGTTGCTACATTTCCTTGTTGTAACAAAACTAATTCGTCGTTTGCGTAAGGGAAGTAAAGTGGTAAAGTTTCAGTTTTGTGATCGCCATCTGTTGTTCACTCGAAATCTTTAATAACTTGGTATTCAGTTGAGTCAGGAACGTTATCAGCTAAAACTCATTTAGC
>JAITFH010000013.1 GCA_031281465.1 Mycoplasmataceae bacterium
TGGAAGATGCTATTGATATCGTAGAAAAGTTTAAAGAATTAGTACCATACAATCTAGCTAAATCTTATGCACTTTTCTACGATAAATTAAATGATGAAAAAGTTGCAGTAAAAGTTAAACTAGATATTGCTTTGATTAGTAAAACCGCTATGTACTTATCTGAATCTTACGCAAGTGTTCTTAAATTCTTTGACTATGTTGCTGAGTTAACTAAAGATGAAAACTTTATGAAGTCAGAAAAAACATGATCTGAATATTTTAAAAACGATACATTCGTTGTAAGATCTTTTTTATCAAAAGCTTATACTGAAAAAACTTTAACCAAAAATGGTATCGATACTAATTTCGACAATGAATTTTTAAACTACCACAATGAAGATATGATTAGTACTTACAACATTCTTGAATCAGACGAAGCCGCTAAACTTAGCGAGGTAGATCAAGGAATGATTTACATGTATAAACTTCATTACGAACATTTTAATTTGTTTGGTATATTTGTAGGTGAAATTTTTGTAGGAGCAAAAACTTTAAATGTACTCGGTACTCAATTCGCAATGTTGAGAAATCTAAATATTAAAGCAGTAGGTGTTGTAAGCGAGTTAAGAACCCCAATAATATTTCCGTCAGGAGAAGTTTGAGCGAGGGACCCAAAGATAACTAATGCAGAATGAGAATTGCTTAAAGAAAATAGAGTGCGTTCAAAGGAATTTGCTAGTAAATATTTATTACCGTACGAAAAAAAATATTTACTAAAAGGAGATAATGTTGTAACTCTAGAAAAATTAGAGCAATACAGTGAACATGTCGCTAATAAAGAACAACGTAGAAAATATATTGAAAGAACAAGTTTAAATCCAACTACAAAAACCGTAGCTTTAGTTGCTGGTGTAATTGCAATAGGGGCTGAAGTGTGTCAAGTTATAGTAGCAGAACAACTTTCCTTTATACCTGCGGACAAAGCTAGTGTTATTCAAAAATTACAAAGTAACTTATAGTAGATAGTTTTTGGAAACGAAAAGAATTTTCTCAAAATAAATTACATTTAAGTACAGGAACCTAGAGGTTAATTTTATTTTACAGTTTAAAATTAGCAGTCTATCCCCTACTCTGCTAATTTGTCCTATAATTAAAGGGAGGAGTACGAAAATGGATTTCAGTTTTAAACCAGCAGATAATGAAAAAAACTTACTAAAGAAATATGGTAGAAACCTTACCGAGGATGCTTTTAATGGTAAAATAGATCCAGTAATTGGAAGAGACGAAGAGATTAAAAGATTAATCGAAATACTTAGTAGAAAGTCAAAAAATAATCCAATATTAATTGGTCAACCAGGAATTGGTAAAACAGCTATTGTAGAGGGCTTTGCTCAACGTATAGTTAATGGTGATGTTCCAGAAAATTTAAAAGATAAAGAATTATACGAATTATCTTTATCTTCTCTTATTTCAGGCGCAAAATATCAAGGAGAATTTGAAGAACGAATTACAAATGTTTTAAAACAAGTAAAAGAAGCTGATGGAAGAATAATTATCTTTATTGATGAGATTCATCAATTAGTAGGATTAGGAAGAACAGGAGCGTCAGGAGCAATGGATGCTGCCAACATTTTAAAACCTATGATGGCTAGAGGAGAAATTAAAATAATCGGCGCCACTACTTTAGACGAATATCGTGAACACATTGAAAAGGATGCCGCTCTTGAACGTCGTATGCAAAAAATTATTGTTAATGAACCAACTGTTCAAGAAGCATTAACTATTATGCGTGGGTTAAAAGAAAAATGAGAATTGTTCCATCAAGTTAAAATTCACGATTCAGCATTAGTAAAAGCTGTTACTTTAAGCGATCGTTATATTTCTGATCGTTACTTACCTGATAAAGCAATCGATTTAATTGATGAAGCAGCAGCTAAAATAAAAACTCAGATTCACTCTATACCAGAAAATCTAGATAGTTTGAAAAGAGAAATTATTCATAAAGAAACAGAACGTGCTTCTTTATTAAAAGAAACTGACCAAAACTCTATTAAAAGACTTTCTAAAATTAATGAAGAATTGAAAGAATTGAAAGATAAAGAATATAGAGAGAAAGAAATTTGACAAAAACAAAAGCTAGAGCACGACGAGCTTAATAAATTTAAAGCAGATTTAGATATGCTAAGAACCAAAGTAGATAAACTCCAAATGGACGGAAAATATGTTGATGCTTCAAAAATTCTTTATTTTGATATTCCTGAACTACAAAGAAAAATTGCAGAAGCTGAAAAGAAAATAAATGAAAACGAAAATCGTATTGCTGATTCAGTTACTGAAAGTGAAGTAGCACAAGTTATTAGTAAAGCAACAGGAATTAAGTTAAGCAGATTACTAGAAGATGAAAAACACAAACTTGTAAACCTAGACAAAAAACTTGAAGAAAGAGTAAAAGGGCAAAACGAAGCTGTAAAACTTTTATCTAGTGCTGTTATTAGAGGAAGAGCTGGAATTAACGACCCTAATCGTCCAATCGGCTCATTCTTATTTATGGGTCCAACAGGTGTTGGAAAAACAGAACTTTCTAAAGCCCTAGCTTTTGAATTGTTTGATACAGAGAAAGCATTAATTAGAATAGATATGAGTGAGTATATGGAAAAACACGAAGTATCTAAATTGATTGGTGCTGCTCCCGGATATGTTGGATATGGAGAAGGTGGTGTTTTAACTGAAGCTGTCAGAAGAAAACCGTATGCAATTATTTTATTTGATGAAATTGAAAAAGCTCATAAAGATGTTTTAAATATTTTATTACAAATCCTTGACGACGGAATACTACACGACTCACATGGTAAACTAGTTAATTTTAAAAATACTATTATTATCATGACAACGAATGTAGGTGCGGTAGAAATTTTAGAAAACAAAAAGGATGAAGCGTTGACAGAAATTAAAAAATTCCTAAGACCAGAATTGTTAAATCGTATAGATGAAGTTATTATGTTTAATGCAATCGATGAGAAAACATTAGAACAAATAGTTGGAAGACTGTTAGAACAATTATCTAAGAGACTAGAAAATGAAGAAATTTATATAAATTTAGAAAACAAAAAAGTATTTGCTAAAGTGGTTGCTGAATCTTACGATCCGGTATTTGGTGCTCGTCCAATAAAAAGATACATCCAAAAGCACATTGAGAATTATTTGGCAGAAAAAATAGTTTCTGGACAAACAAAAAAGAATGTAAAATATGAACTAGTTTTAGAAAAAACTGGTAAATTTGAACTTAAAGAACTAAAACAAGATTAGTTATCTTCGTTAGAAATTTTACTCTTTGCTTCTTCTAAGTATTTTAGTGAATATTTTATTAATTTGTTTGCTTCTTCAATAAGAGAAACTACTTGATCTAATTTAACATTGTTACTGTTTAACTCTGTCTTAATTACTTCTAGTCTCTTCTCAGCTTCTTCGAAATTAAATTTTTCCATTATTGCTTATCCTTTACGTCGCGTACGACTACAGTTATTATATTGTCCTTAGTTTTAATAGTTAAAGTATCGTTAGGTGAAACAGAACCAAAACTGCTTAAAATTTTATTATTTTTAGAGATGATTGCATAACCATTTTCTAAAATTTGTTCAGGACTAGCTACATTAAATTCAGATTGTAACTTGATGATTTTTCTTTCTTTTTCGTCAAGAACATTTTTTCCTTTTCTAATAAAATCATCTTGTAATGTTTTTAGATAAGAAACACGTTTATCGATGTTAGAAGAAATTCTTCGGAGTAAATCTTCTTGAAGAGTTTTTAATGATGAAATACGTTTATCGATACTTGCAACATTCTTTCTTACTAAATCATCTCTTAAATTTTTGTATTGAGAATATTTTGAGTCAATTAATGAAAGAATTTTAGTTTTGATATCTGGAATAAAATGCTTAAGTTCAAGTCTTTTATTATCGATTAGCTTAACATATTTGTCAATACTTTTTTCTGTTTCTCTTAGCTTGTCTTTAGCATCGGTATAAAGTTCGTTAAAAATAGTATTAAATTTGTTTTGAAGAGTCGTTAATCTTGTTTTGTGGAAATTATAAACCTCACTTGTTTTTCTTTGAAGGAAAGAACAATAATTTTTTATTTTTTCTTTTTCTGCTTGTAAATCAGGGAAGATGTAAGAAACAGCAGTTGGAGTAGAACAAACACGATCAACTACGTATTCTAAAATTGGGTGATCTTCATCGTGTCCAACTGCAGAAACCACACATTTGGTTCTCTTTAGAATTTTCTGAATTAAATGCTCGTCATCATACATGTACATTCCTTGCTTATCTCCTCCCCCTCGAGCAATAACGATAATGTCTATAGAATCGTTTCTGTACAAAGTATCTAGTTTATGTAACAAACCACTTTCTCTCGCATCAGAACCATCAACCGATTTAATGTATTCAAAGTCAATGTTAGCGATTGGTCAACGTTTCATCACATTGTTATAAATGTCATCCCTAGCAATTGAACTTTGACTTGTGATGACACAAACCTTTTTGGGAAATTTAGGTAATGGAAAAAATTTAGTTGGTTCATACACTCCATTTGCATTTAACTTAATTTCGTTTTCTTCGATTAACTTTCGTTTTATGTCATCTCTTTTTTGTTTAATTTGTCCATCCCCTATGTTTAAAATGTTTAATACTTTAATTTTTATATTAGCTTGTTTACCTGTAATGTATTTAACAAAACCTTCGATGATAATTAATTCTCCACCTTCAAATCTATTTAGGTGAGCAGTGTTGTTGTTTACAAATCAAAAGACATCGATACTTGTTTGAGCAAATTCATCTCTTAATTTAGCATAAGTAACAGAAGGAAACTTCTTTATTTCTAAGAGTTGTCCTTTAATTAATTGCTTAGGTATCGGCCTAATAAATTTAGTATCTATAAAAGTTACGAAATCTTCAACAGACAGCGCACTACTTAGTGCCCTACTACCATTAGAGCTGGGAGTTTTTTCTCTAACGATCTCCTTTAATATTTTATCAACAAAACGACTAGCTATAAAAAACAATCTAGCAAATATTATTTGGTTTATACAATAATACTGCTCTTTAAGATTATAACCCGAGCATTTAACTGTGGTATTTTCGCAAGAGAGTATGCAAGGTAGGCAAAGTAAAAAAGTTTGTGGAAAATACAGAAAAAAATAAGTGAAAACCAAAACTTATAGTAAACTATAAAAAAGAGAAATAATAAAAGCATTTTATTTTTTTAATATCAAGTATAATGAAAATGTTATGAGCAAGATTAATTTTCATTTCCATTCTTATTATTCAGATGGCACACACACAATTCCAGAAATCGCAAAAATCATCAATGATGAGGACAATTTAAAATATGTTTGCTTAACCGATCACGATACTGTTAGCGGTGTAGAAGAATTACAAAAGCTAGTATCAAAAACCAAAATTATTCCAGGTATAGAATTAACTGCTAAATACGATAATAATACTTTTTTTCATATTCTAGGAATTAATGTTAATCCTGTAAAGATGATGCATTTCTTGATGCCTTATGGAAAAAAATACAACAAAAAATTTGCTAAAGCATTTAACAAATTTAAAAAAGATAATGGTTTAGTTTTCAATTTAAATTTAAACCAATTTCAAAAATCACCTTGAATCAACCCTTGAGACTTTAATAAAGAAATGAAAAGACTAGGGTATTTTAAAAATGACACTAAAAATATTGAAGATATGCAATCTCATGGATTGAATATTCCTATTAAAAAAGTTATTGCTGCTATTCACAAATGCGGTGGTATCGCTATTTGAGCACATCCTTATCATGTTTTTTCTTACAATGATAAGAAAAAACAACTTAGCTATGGACAAATCGAAGCTTATCTACAAAAATTAATCAAATGAAAAATAGATGGAATCGAAGCTTATTATTACCATTTTGATGATACTCAAAGAAATAATCTATTAAAACTAGCTGATAAAAAACATTTATTAATTAGTGCTGGAACTGATTACCACGATAAACCAGATCGTCCATATGGTCATACAGTTGGTTATGAGCTGCCTGATGATGTTATTGAAAAAATAATTAAAAGCTTAAATTTAGAAAATTAATTAGTTTTATCTTTTAATTTTCCTCTCTAAAATACCAAAAATAGGTAAAACCAAAATTGCTATACGTATATTAGAGTAGTTGCAATGCATACAATAGAGTAGTTGCGTAGCATATAATAGAGATATGGAAAAAGATGACTTAAAGAATATAAAAGCTAAGTATAAACCTAGGCTAATTGACGAGTTAATTGCAAGCTCACTTCCACTTTCTGGTGCGTTGCTTATTAAAGGACCAAAATGATGTGGAAAAACATGAACTGGTGCATATTTTTCTAACGATGTAATAGAATTTCAGGATGAGAAAATAGGCAGAGCAAATAAAGAACTAGCTTTGCTGAATCCTGCTGAACTTCTTGATAAAGAAAAACCTTTATTAATTGATGAATGACAAGAAGTTGAAAGTATTTGAGATGCTGTTAGAAAAAAAGTTGATAAAAATTCAGAACAAAATAAGTATATTTTGACAGGTTCAATAACTCCAAACTATTTGAATCGAGATAAAGAAAATAAAAAATTACACAGTGGTGCAGGAAGAATTAAACAAATAAGTATGTCCACTTTAACTTTTAATGAAATTTTTCATAAAAACAAAATATCTTTTAAAAATACTGTTAACGGAATTATTGATAAAAATAACTATGTTGGAAAGTTAGAACTAAGAGAATTAATATCTTTCACAATCAAAGGTGGTTGACCACATCTTGTTGAATTTTCAACTGAAAATGCTCGATTTATTTTAGAAGGATATATTGATTCGTTGTGTGGTGATGATATATTAAAGTATCGTAATGTAAGATTGAATAGTAATATTATTAAAAAAATAATACTTTCATGATCTCGGAATGTATGTACATACGTTGACTACGTGACTGTATACAACGATGTTTTAAATTTTCTTGATAAAAAAGTCTCACTACAAACATTTAAAACATATATTCAAATATTCACTGATATGTTTATATTTGATGAAATAAAACCTTGATTACCGAATTTAAGAAGTAAAACAAGGCTAAGAGGAATTAGTAAAAAAATTTTTACTGATCCATCCTTGGGATGTGCCTGCATCAAAGCTACGGTTGATGGTTTTTTAAACGACTTAAATTATTATGGTTTCTTTTTTGAAAACACGGTTTTTAAAGATTTGAAAGTATATGCTTCGATACTTGGATATGAAGTTTTTCAATATCGAGACAATGCTAATTTAGAAATTGATGCAATAATCGAAATTGATAACCTTGATTATCTTGCAATAGAGATTAAATTAGGAACTAATAAAATTGATGAAGCAATAGAAAACTTTAAAAGATTCAAAAAGAAAATGGAAAATGGTGGATATAAGCAACCTAAATATTGTATCGTTATAGTTGGGGTTGGTGGAATATATCAAATAAAAGAAGATGTAATTATTATTCCGTACGATCTACTTGGATTTTAAAACATTAAAAATTAACTTTTCCTAACAACCAATCGATTAAGAAAACAATAACTACCCCGTTGTCTTTTCTTGGGACATTTACAGCATTTGTTAAAATTATTTTTCTTGTAGCATTTTTAGCTAGTAATAAAGTTTTATATTCTCTAATTTCATTTTCTTCATTTAGTTGATCAGTTACTTGGATGTATATTCGTTCATTTTCTTTTTTAGCGATGAAATCAACACTGTTTTTATTTTTATCAAACCCTGTTTCCACTTCATATCCTCGAAATAATAATTCTAAAAAAACCAAATTTTCTAATCGATATCCTTTTAGGCGATTAATGTCGAAACCGATTACAGAAGATAATAAACCTAAGTCTCCAGCATAATACATACTATTAGAAGACAAAGTTTTTAGTCCTCGAACATCAAAATACTTAATTTTATGCATTATTTGCGAATCAGTCAGTCAAGTTAAATAGTTAATAATTGTTTTATTAGTAATAACTGCTTTTTCGTTTGATAAAAAGTAATTTTCAATTCTCTTAGAATTAATATCCCTACCCACATGTTCAAAAGCATAAATGATTAATTTTTCTAAAACCGTTGTATCTTTTTTTAAATTATGTCTATTTTCGATATCTTTAGCAATTGTATCTTTTACAATTCCTCTTAAATAATTTTTATTACTTTCTAAATCGTTATAGCTATCTACTAAAATTCCTAATCCTCCTTGTAATATGTATTTTTGTAAAAAAGCTTCAGCATAAAATCTATCGATATATTCATCGCTCTGATTAGCGCTTTTAAAAATGGTATAAATTTCATTGAAAGATAACGGAAGAACATTTAATTCAACCGTTCTTCCAGTGAAAAATGTAACCATGTTTTTCGAAAACATATAAGAATTAGAACCGGTTAGGTAAATATCGAATTTGAGAGTTTTGTGTTCAAAAAGTGTGATGACAACATCTTCGAAATTTGGTATATCTTGAATTTCATCTAAAAACAAATAGTTTGTACTTTTTGTATCTGCTTTAGATTCAATTTCATCAAGAAGCGATTCTCAGTTATATTTTTTTCTTAATTTAGCATCGTTAAAATCGTAGTAGATAATTCTATTAGATTTCACTTTGTATACGGTTTTTAATTGATTAATAAATTGTATTAAAGTTGTTGATTTTCCTGAACGTCTTATTCCAGTTAATATTTTAATAAAATGACGATCTTTTTCTTTGTCGAGTCAATCTAGATATTTTGTTCGAATTATCTCCATACTTGTATCATATCCTAAAATACTTCAAAATGGAAAATTTTAGGAGTTGGTAAAGGGGAAAGCAGTGTTTTTTATAGTGTTTATGTCCACTTTTATACTTATGTAAAGGCACTAAGTCTAACTTATAATAAGAAAAACGATGAAAAAGTTTGCCTCTCTCTTTTTTGCAATAGGAATTTCCATCCCCCCCCCTATTGATTTTAAACAATTGTTCAACTAATTTACCACAAAAAGAAAACAGTTCTTCTATCTTACCAACTCCAATCGATATTAATTCTATATTTAATTTTAAAAATTTTACCACCACAAATTATATATATTTAGAACTAGGAGAAACTTTAGAAACCACTATTAATTTTTCCGTCCCTCCTAAAGAAAAAACAATTAGATCGGTATTACCGCAATTTCTAATCGAAGAACAAAAAAACAACTATTTTCCAGAAGAATTTACTATTGATGATAGTGAAGTTGAAACTAATGTATATTTTAATATTAACATTAGAACCGATTCAGTTCATTACATTAAAAACACCGTTACAAAAGTTAATGTTAATATTTTATCCAACAACGATTCATTTAAAATACCATTGGATAGTGATTTATTTTCTCAAACATTTTTCATAGATTATACAAACACTCCTACATTAGATGAAATCCGTAATGCATTGGTGCAAAAAAAGGAATATGATTTGAATCAAATAGTGTTGAATCAAACAATAGATAAAATTGATGATAACAACTTCGTTTCATCTATAACACCAGTTACTAATTCGATAATTTATAAAGGGTACACCACAATAAAAATCAAAAAAACTCAGACAATTGATAAATCAATTACTCACACCGATATCGGTTTTGTTCCATTGAGAGGAGGTAGTAATAATGATAATCCATCGTTAGTTGATGTTCAAGAAGCACTTGCAAAACATAATATTAATGGATGTGATGAAAATTTATCAAAACATCTCGTATTTTCTGGTTCGTTTTCTACTCAGAAAACTTATGAAAGGAAAGTTAAAGTGAAGTTTGACTCTGAAATGTCTCCGTATATTACCGGAGAAATAATGATAAATATGGTTTGTACTATTCAAAATGTAATTATTTATAAGTTGTGGACAGGAGATATGAATTCCGCTAGCACAGCACCAAAATCTCAAAGTGAAATAGATGCTTTAGATTGAGGCGTCGCAGTTAAAGGAAGCACGGATTGAAGTACAACCGACAAGTATTACGCTGGTTCAACATTCAGGTATAGAATAAATATGATTGAAGACGGCGGGGTTTTTTCTTTAGCAGGATGAGATGAACAAATAACAAGCATAGATGTAGGGTACGCACATATACCATATAACAGGGCGTGACTGCCTCCGAGCTTTGCAGTATTTGATATGAGTTATTTATTGACGCCAATTTTGCGAACATTTTTTTCATTTACTAAAGCATGATGCAAACTCAAACTTGGTGATTTTTCTCAATATGCATCTCAGCTTTCAAACTATTACAAAGATGATATTTATTTAAGCGGTTGGGGCGTTACAATAAATTACCAATTTACACAAACAAATCAATCGACTTTTAATTCTTTAGTAAAAGAATACTGAATTAATTCTATTGCTGATAAAATTTGATATTTGCCTGCTAGAAAAGATAATGCTGTTGAAGACTATCATTATTATTATGGTTTGAACACAACTAGTACAGTAAAAGTCCACCTTCCAGTTCTTTCTAAAACTCAAGTTAAAGCTTCTAGAACATATGAAGCATATATTGCTGGTAATTTTAATGTAAATATACAATATGTATACGATAACAATTAAACAATAATTTTATTATTATTTTTGCTATTCGAAAAGTTTAGTAATTCATCTAAATTGGGAAAAAATTGGTGGTGTATTTCAACACATATCACACTTTTTTTAAAAATCAAACTATAATTAAAACAATGGTATTAGCAGGTAAGAATATTGTTAAACTATACACTACTACGGTTTAGCCGTCAGCTTTTTTTTGTGTTAAACGGAACACTAAACAAAAACCGTACAAAACCGTAAACTATTGAGTAGAATGATAGGTAGTCATAGTTGGACGTAACATCCCAAGAGTAAGAATAAGGATCAGGAAAAATAGTTTAAAAAATTTAAAAGGAGAAAATTATGAAAATTAATAAAGACTTAAATAAAATTTCTGGAATTGTACTAGCAATGGCTTTAAAAAAGCTTTATCCTAGTATAGTTTTAGCTGATGTTGAAGTAGGAGATCAAATCGCCAACGAATGGGGATTTAATTACCAATTCAACTTAAAAGAATCTATTTCGATTAAAGATTTACCAAAAATCAAAAAAGAAATGGAAAAATTAATTGCTGGAAATCCAGCTATTAAATATGAAGTTGTTGATAAAAAAGAACTAAAAGAACTTTTTAAAAACAACAAGTATAAATTAGAATTATTAGAAGATGCGAAAAAAGTTGGTGTAGTAAAAATCGGTGATTACGTTGATATTTGTGAAAAACTTTCTATCGCTAAACTTTCTGCTATTAAAAATGTAGAGTTATTAAATGTTGGTGGTATGTATTGATTACATAGTGCTAAAAACGATCAACTACAAGCAATTAGTGGAATCGCATTCGAAAATGCTGGAGAAAAGAAAGCATGGGAAGAAGAACAAAAAGATCGTAAAGAAAGAGACCACCGTGAAATTAACAAATCAATGGAACTATTTGCATTTAGTGATATGTCAGGAGCTGGTTTACCTTATTGATTACCAGCAGGTGCTGCAGCTAAATTTGAAATAGATAACTATATCCACAAACTGTTATTAAGACATGGATATTCTTATGTACAAACTCCCGTTTTAGGTAGAAAAGAATTGTACGAGACTTCAGGACACTGATTCCACTATCGTGAAAATATGTTTGCTCCTTGTCAAATAGATGAAGATATCGAAGTATTGCGTCCAATGACTTGTCCTCACCACTTAACTGTTTATCAAATGAAACAACGTTCATACAAAGAATTACCATTTAAAGTGTTCGAAGATGCTATTCTACACAGATATGAATCAAGTGGTTCATTAACTGGATTACAACGTGTTCGTCAAATGCGTTTAATCGATACTCATATGGTTTGTTCTTTAGACCAAATCGCTGAGACTGTTAAAGGTGCTTACGATTGTATTCAAGAAGCAGCTAAAGTATTTGATTTACCTCCACAATGAATCGAACTTTCTTTACACGACGCTAACAATAAAGAAAAATTCTTTGATGGTGAAGAAAAATGACAAGCAGCTGAAAACAAACTACGTGAAGTATTAAAAAACATGAAAGTAGATTACAAAGAAGCTGTTGGTGAAGCTGCATTCTATGGACCAAAGATTGATATGCAAATTAAAACTGCATTAGGAAACGTAGTAACTGCTTACACTATCCAATTAGACTTCTTATTACCAGAAAGATTCCAACTTGAATTCATTAATAAAGATGGTAAAAAAGAAAGACCAGTATTGATTCATGCATCAGTAATTGGAACTCTTGAAAGATTTATGAGTATTATGCTTGAGCAAAACAAAGGAAATTTCCCAGTTTGAATTGCTCCAGTGCAAGTTGCTTTAATCCCGGTTTCTAATGAAAAACACATTGGTAAATGTAAAGAATTACAACAATTCTTTTTAAACAACGATATTCGTGTTAAACTTTACAATAACGACGAAAGAGTTGGTAAAAACATCGCTGTTTCTCAATCTGCTAAAGATAAATACCAAATCGTTATAGGTGATGAAGAACTTAAAGGTAAAAATATTAAATACCGTGCTTATGGTTCAGAAAAAGAAGTTGTTTCTAATTTAGACGAATTCTTAAAACTTCTTAAAGAACAAATCGCTAGCAAGAAATAGTATCTAGGTTTTGTAAGATTTAATCTTTTTTGACTTTAGGGAATAAGATTTATTTATCACTGTTTTACAAAACAATGAATCTGTCTAAAATTTCCATCAGGTTTATCTTTGAATTTATAATCTAACTATGATTATTTACATTAAATATGGTGAACTAACTTTAAAAGGTAAAAATAAAAGTGTTTTTATAAATAAACTTTATGAAAATGTAAAGAATAGACTTAGAGATTTTAAGTTAATAAAAATTCAAAAAGAATATGACAATATGTACATTTCTAATGTTTCTGATGATAATGTTAATGAAATTATCAATAGCTTGAAATTTGTACCAGGAATTTGTTACATAATTAAAGCTTATGAAACAAAAAGTGATTTAGATATATTATCAAAAGACTTGCTTGAAAAAATTGAATTCTCTAAATTTAAAACATTTAAAGTTATCGTCAAAAGATGTGATAAAAGTTATCCAATAGAATCAACGGATTTAGCCCGTAAAATGGGTGGAATAATTCTGGATGCTTTTCCCCATCTTAATGTCGATGTCAAAAAGCCTGAGCTAAATGTTTATATCGAAATTAAACAAAATAACACAGCTATTTATTATTCAGAAAGAATCCCTGGAATGGGTGGTTTCCCATTGGGAATTAATGGCAAAGCCTTAGTACTTTTAAGTGGCGGTATCGATTCCCCAGTAGCAGCTAAACTGCTAATGAAAAAAGGATTCCACGTAGATTTTCTTACTTTCATTACTCCTCCGCATACAAGTGAAGAAGCTTTAGAAAAAGTTAGAAAACTAAGAAAGATTATTACTGAAGACGAAAAGCTAGAAAAATCAAAACTGTTCATTTGTAATTTTACTAATTTACAATCAGAATTAGCTCATATGTCTAACAAGCAATATCAAATAACCATTATGCGTAGATATTTTTTTAGAATTGCCAGAGACTTATGTAAAAAATATGATTACATAGCTATTGGAACAGGTGAATCACTTGGACAAGTTGCTAGTCAAACTACTGAAAGTATGCAAACTATTCAAGATGCTATTGGCAGTTTTTTAGTGCTAAGACCGTTATTAACTTACGATAAAAACGAAATCATAAATTTATCCAAAATATTTAGAACATATGAAACTAGCATTTTACCTTTTAGTGATTGCTGCAGTTTGTTTGTGCCTAAAAGTCCTGTAACCAAGCCAACGATTCGTCAAGCAGAAAAGATTGAGAAAGAATTAGAACTAGCAGAAGCTATTTATGAAACTTTTCTTGATAAATACCTTACAAAAGAAGAATAGTTAAATAGCTAGACGTTCACCACCTTTGCCATTTCACGCAGTTGTAGTTTTTTCATACGATTCGTCTAGTACGAGCTTTCCTGTTTCGTGAGAAATTCGAAAAGAAATATTACCACAAAACTCTGTCCCATAAATATTAGTGCCAGAATAAGGTTTTATTCTTTGTAAAGCTTGCAAATTTGGAAGACCGTATTTTGTCCCGTTAACATCTCCAGAAGAATAAAAACTGTAGTTAGGCGCTATTTTTTTCAAAAAGTTGGCAGAACTGCTGGAATTGCTTCCATGATGTCCAATGACATAAGCTTCGCATTTAGGTAATTCAAAATTCTGAACAATAGCATTTTCTTTAACACTAGTAGCATCACCACTAATACATATGCTTTTTCCACGATAACTAAAAATAATAATCGGCGAATAATCGTTTTGGTTAGAAGTTGGATAAATATTTTCTTCTAGAATATCTATTGTATATTCGTTAGAAGTTTTAAATTTATCGAAATCATGACCATCTGTATATTCCCAATTATTATCTTTAGTAGCAGAAGTTAGAAACTCGGTATAAGTTTTAGTACTATTTAGTTGAATAGGTTGAACGTTGTATTTATCCTTAACATTTAAACTATTTGAATAAAGTCTTGGTAAGAAAGAATATTTAACTTCAAAATTTTCATAGATTCATTTTCCGTTATTAATATGATCTTGATCACCATGAGTAGTTAAGAAATAGTCTATTTGCCTATTAGATAAACCGTTGAAAAACTGTCTAGTTTTAGTAGTATCATAACCACTGTCAATTAGAAAAAGTTTGTTATCAGGCAATTCAACTAATGCACTAGAACCTTGTCCGGTGTCAATGACATGGAACACTAAATCTTGGTTAAGAATGTGAACCGTTGGTTTAGCAGAACAAGATTCATTGAAAGCTAGCGGTAATAAGTAAAGTGGTAGTACTAACCTATTCAGCCTCATGAGTATTTACTTTCGCATCAGCGGAAAGTAAATTTACTTTATTGAGGGTATTATTTTTGATAGCTAAAAATAACTCATTGTTTTTCAACAAAGCTTCTTTTGTAGCATCTTTCCCTTGAGCAATTCTTTGCTCTCCAAAATAGAATCAAGAACCTTTTTTCTCAATAACTCCTTTTTCGATAGCGAATTCGATAATCTCATTCGTTGGATCAAATCCTTTATCGAAAAAGATATCAATCATTGCTTTTGTTAAAGGGGCACCAAGTTTATTTTTCGTAACCTTAGCAGCGACTTTAATACCAATGCATTCATCCCCTTTTTTAAGTAATTCAGCTTTTTTAAGCTCAATTCTTATTGAAGCATAGAATTTTAAGGCTCTTCCGCCAGTAGTAGTTTCGTTATTTCCGAAAGTAATACCGATTTTCTCCCTAATCTGATTGATGAATATGATAGTTACATTATGCTTTGTAAGTAAAGGTTGGATAATCCTCATACCTTTCGACATAATTCTCGCATGTAAACCCATAGTTTGATCAGAGAAGTCTCCTTCAAATTCAGCTTCAGGAACCATAGCGGCTACGCTATCGACTACGATTAAGTCAATCATATCTGTCTTAATCAACGCCTCTAGCACGCTAAATGTTTGCTCACCAGTTTCTGGTTGAGAGACAATTAAGTTTTTAATGTCAATACCGTTGTTGGTGCAGTATTTAGCATCTAGAGCACGCTCTAAATCTAGATATGCACACTTGCTACCAGCTTTTTGAGCTTGAGCAATCGCTTGTAATGCGAGTGTGGTTTTACCACAAGACTCATTACCGTATATTTCGATAATACGTTTTTTCGGGTACCCCCCGCACCCTAATGCGTTATCTAGCATGATGCTACCCGTTGGGGTTACTACAACTTTTTCCTTTTCTTCCTCAAAGTTGTAGAATGTGTTTTTACCAAATTGTGATTGGATTTGTTTTATTGTATCTTGGAATAGATTTTCTTCGTTTATTTTCATTTTTGACCTCCAATAGTATAT
This sequence comes from Mycoplasmataceae bacterium, assembly GCA_031281465.1. Lineage (GTDB taxonomy): Bacteria > Bacillota_I > Bacilli_A > Mycoplasmatales > Mycoplasmoidaceae > Malacoplasma_A. The sequence goes on from JAITFH010000013.1 coordinate 15,981, forward strand.
ATTACCGCGTTTTTGGCCATTTACTTAAAAAATTTTTCAAAAAACGAAACTAATATATTTATATATTAAAATTCTGAAAAAAAATTTTTTATTTTTTCAAAAAATCGCGTTTTTTAAAATGACCCCCCGATCCAAAAAATGCCAAAAATAAGGGTTTTTTTGACCATTTTCCGTCCAACAAATAAATGTTAGAAAAAATGTAAAGTCATATTATAATAATGATTAATAAGTGTTTAATTATGATAGTTCAACAAAGACGTGTTAGTAAATCTAGAAAAGGAATGAGACGTTCTCACCATGCTTTGGTAGCTCCTGTTCTTGGTGTTTGTTCTAAATGTGGTAAACCAGTTAAATCTCACCGTGTTTGTCCTTACTGTGGATTTTACAAGGGAAGAAAAGTATTAGAAGTTAAAGCTCCTAAGGAATAAGAATGGAAACAAAAGAGAACAAACCTGCCGTTTCTCACGATATAGAAATAGTGGATTTTTCTTTATTGCCTAACCCTTCAGAGTACGCTAACAGTAAGATAACTAACTCTAAATGATATGAGATAACTATCGTTCTCGAAGTTATTCTTATCGCTATTTGTGCTAGTATGATAACCGTTCTTATAATATACCTATTAGCTAAGTAATGAAAATAATTGTACTAAAAGAAACGATTTACGAAAACCGTGTTGCATTAATCCCGAGTGATGTATCTCTACTTACGAAAACTCATGAAGTTTATATTGAACATAATTTAGCCAACCACTTAGGATATTTTGACAAAGATTATGAAAATGCAGGAGCTAAGATATTTTCTGATATCGACCAAAAACATTTGTTACCATCTGCTGATATCGTGATAAAATTTTCTTGTTTATTAAAAAAAGAACTAAAATTTATCAAACCTAGTACTATTGTAATCAACAATGTGTATTTAGCTAACAACCCTAAAATATTAAAACTTTACTTAAAAACAGGTGTAAAGACTGTAGGAATGGAATTGATTCAAAAGAACGGACATTATGAGTTTTTGTCTTTTAATGAACAAATCAAAGGAAAATATGGAGCAATGGTTGGAGCTTTTTATTTAAACCATTGTTTTAACAAAATTGGTTATGGTAAAAGTTTTGGAGAACTAAAATATATTAAAAATTCAGTTAATTACACTGTTTTAAACTATTCTTATGCTGCTTTAGAAACAATTAAAACTGCTTTAGCTTTTGGTTCTCATGTTACATTACTTGAATCAAATGAAGAATACATTAACTATGTTAAACAGAACCCTACAATTCAACAATTGTGTGCAGCTACAGGTTCAACATTTAATATCGTACCAAGTGATTTTGATAGTATTTTCAACACTTGTAAAACAACTGATGTGTTGATTAATACTACTCAAGTTCCTGGAGCTAAAACAAAATTAAGAATTACTTCTGATATGATTGTAGCCTTACCTAAAGGTGCAGTATTTGTTGATTTAGGAGCAGATCAAGGATTTGGCAGCGAAGTAACTCCTAAACCAACCAATCCTAAAAAAGGATTTGATGTAATTTCTGGGCACATCGTGGTTTGTTTAGAAGATATCCCTAGTTATTTCCCTCAATCATTAAGCGAATGTACAAGTAAATTTCTAACTAACAACTTACTCGCTATCCCTACAACTGGTTCAGTTGTACAAGAGTTTTTAAACCATCCAGAACTTAAATCTGGTTTTCAAACTTATGATGGAAAAATCGTTAACAAAGAGATTGGTGAATCTTTAAACTTGGATTACGAAAAAATATAATATTTTAAGCACAAGCTCTCATAGTTCAACGGATAGAATGAAAGTTTCCTAAACTTCAGATCTGGGTTCAAATCCTGGTGGGAGCGCCAATTAAAAAAATAGCAGTTTTTCCACACAAATTGAAAATCACGGGCCTTTTTAAAAATCTCAAAATTTACGAAAAATAAAAAATTTTTTTTTAGAATTTTAATATATTTATATATTAGCTTTAAATTTTGAAAAATTTTTTAAGTAAATGGCCAAAAACGCGGTAATATATATAAGTGAGGAGATAAAATATGTATTCATACATCGTTGGGAAGATAATTTCCCTAAACAAAAAAACCATCACATTCGAGAACAACTTTCTCGGATATAGCATCTTTGTGCCAGATGCTAGTAAATTCGAAATTGGCCAAATTAAAAAACTATATGTCTATAAAAACATTTCGATGACAACGAAAAGCAAAATTGTCGAAGAAATGTATGGTTTTGGTAGTTATGATGAAAAAGACTTTTTCTTACAACTACTAAACGTAACCGGAGTCGGTCCTAAAAATGCTGTAGCTATTTGTAAAAACGATATTACTGTACTGAAAAATATTATTTCAGCAAAGGATGCTGAAGCATTGGTTACTCTTGGAATTACACCAAAGATTGCAAAAGCAATTATTGATGAAATTAAAATAGAGTTCCCTAAAGAAAGCAAAGAGTATGTCGTCTATACTAGAGTCGCTGAATCATTAAAGTCATTAGGTTATGAGGCTAAAGACATCGAGTTCGCTTTAAGAACTATCCAGATTAATGAGAGTGATGATATTTCGGAAAATATTGCCAGAGCCATTAGAACGATAGCGATGAGAGGAGGGGAAAATGAGTTTAACCCTACGTCCATCTAATTTGGAAGAATTTAAAGGCAATGATGAAATTAAAAATAATTTAAGAATTTACATTGATTCTGCTAAGAAAAATTCTAAAGCTTTAGATCATATTTTGTTATTTGGTTCTCCGGGAATGGGGAAAACAAGTTTATCGATGATTATTGCTAAAGAATTAGGTAAACAAATTAAAATTGTTCAAGGTGGAAATCTGATGAAAAACACTGACATTACCAATTTAGTTTTGTCTATTAACGAAGGGGATGTAATATTTATCGATGAGATTCATGCGATAAATCCTAACATCTACGAGTTGCTTTATTCTGTAATGGAAGATTATGCTATCGATATTACAATTGGTAAAGAATTTAATTCAAAGGTTACTAGGCTAAGTGTTCCACATTTTACTTTGATAGGTGCGACTACTTTTTTAGGAAAAATACCTTTAGCATTGGAAGAAAGATTTGGAATAATCTTGAATCTTAAAAGTTATTCCACTGAAACGATTAAAGAAATTTTAATCGAGTGTGCAAAAAAACTTGGAGTTAGTTTGAGAGAAGAAGAATTTGAAATACTTTCAAAAAATTGTAAAAATATTCCAAGAAATGCGATTAGGATTTTAAAAAGAGTTTACGATTTTAAAAATACCAATCCAGATATTTCCATAGAAAAGATTTTAGAAAATCTCAAAATCTATGCAGATGGTTTAGAAGAAGATGATGTGCATTATTTAAGAATACTTAAAAAGTATGTAAAACCAATCGGGCTCAAAACTATTTCATATACTTTGAATATCGATCAAAATACGATTGAGAATAAAATTGAACCTTTTTTGCTGAACAATTACTACATCGGTAAAACTTCTAATGGAAGAATAATTTTGTCTGCTGGAGAAAAGCTTTTGGCAACTCTAAATAAAAGTTCCGATAAATCCGAACCATCTTTGCTTGATTTGAAGTAAAAAAACATAAAGTTTATGCAGTTTTTAATAGCATATAATTACTTTATGGCTGATAGCAATTCAATAAAAGTTTTTGGAAAAATTAAGTCAATAATCAACTCATTTACTTACAAAGTTACATTAGAAAATGGAGTTGAAATGCAAGTTGTTTCTTCGGGAAATATGAAGAGATTTCGTGCAAAATTTTTACCAGGAGATGAAGTAGTAGTTGAAATATCAAATTTTGATATGTCAAAAGGAAGAATTGTTGAGAGAAAAAAATAGTTTATTTATTTAGCAGTAAACTAGCATAAAAACCAATCATCGCAGCATTGTCTCCGGTATATTGTCTTTCTGTTAAAACAACATTTAAGTTCTTATTTTCTGCGACAGTGTTAGCTAATAATTTGTTAGCAGCAACTCCGCCCCCAATAACCACTTTTTTGGGTTTTAACAAATCATTATAGTATTCAAGTTTCATTACAATATCATCTATACATCATTTCAAACAAGATGAACCAACTTCTATAGTGTCTACTTTGCCTTTATTTTTGTTAACAAAATTGTTAACAAATGATTTTATTCCAGCAAAACTAAAGTTAGTTTCTGGGGGAAGGTGTTTGATTGTTTTTAAAGTAGCTTTATCAGGATTATAGGATTTGTCTAGACTTACCCCACCAGGGTATTCCATACCAAGATATCTCCCTATTTTGTCTAAACATTCACCAACTGCATCATCTGTAGTTTGGTTAATAATTTTGTATTTAGTGATAGAAGAAAACAAATACAAAATAGTATTTCCACCACTAATTACTAAACTAAGCATAGGAAAAGCTAAATCTTGAGAATTGTTAATTGCATAGCTAAATGCATGTCCCATCATGTGGTCGATTTTTACCAATTTAACATTCAATAGATGTGCTAAAGCTTTTGCAAAAATTTTTCCAACATGTAAACTTCCAGGTAATCCAGGGAATGCTGTATATGCTACCGCATTAACATCTGTAATTTTAATAGCTGCTTTTTCAAGAACTTCCAAAGTAAGTGAATAAATGTTTGCTTCATGTCCACGGGATGCAATTTCTGGAATTATTCCACCAAATTTTTTAAACATTTCTAAAGTAGATTTGGTAGCAATCGATACAACTTCACCGTTTTTAATTACTGCAATAGATGTATCATCACATGAAGTTTCAAAAGCTAAAATGACAGAATATTTACACATTGTTGGGCAAGCTACTTTATTATATAAAGTTGAAAAATGTCGCGCCAGATTAGGTTCTGAAAATTGGAAAAACTTAACTTTAAAAAGTGTTACTTTTGAGGGGTATACGTACCCTAAAAAAGACGTTTTTCACGGGTACATAAAGTGTTACTTTTGAGGGGTATAGTTACAAGAGATAATGCTAAAACTTTACTGGACACCAATAATTACTGGTGTGCACCAACATTTTTGCAAGGGATGTTAATGCCACAAAGAATGTGAGCTTCAGAAACTAAATTTAGTGTCTAAATAAGTTCTTTTTGTTTTTATTAAAAAGCAATTTTTTCTCGAAATTTAGCCCCCAAAATTATCCCATTCCGCAGGTATTAACTATGTTATATTAACATATAATTTAACTATGCACGAATCAGAAGGCCGAGTTTCGGAAATCAATCCTAAGCCTATAAGAGTTATTAAAGTAATGGGTGATGTCACGATGGTTGACTGATTTATCTTTATTGCCATTTCTTGTTTTAGTATTCTAGTTTTTCTTTCTCACCCAGAGAACCTTTTCCATTTAGAAGATAACCAATTTGGTTTTCTTATTATTGGTACTCTTTTCAGTTTACCAATTATTGCTGTTGCCGCAGTTTTAGCTTTCGTACAAAGCAAACAAAATGGAAAATTTAGAACAAGGCTTTATAGAATGATTCGTTCTTGGTTTAAACCAGTAATGTTTAAAAAAGAAGAAGAAAAACAAATGTTTGATTTTAAAGAAGTTAAACAAAACCATTTACACTACAAATCTATGGGAAATGAAGGAGTAGTAAGCATTTACCGTTTAGATGGATTTGATCCTTCTTTATTGGAAGATGCACAAATGAGTAGTTTATTAGATAATTTTACTCAATTATTCTCTGTTAACCTACGTTTTAAAATATTTTCAACAAAGATTACCTATACAATTCCAATGAAAAAAATTAATAACACTGTTGACTATTTTGGAATTAATTTTGCTACCAATAGGTATATAGAAAGAATTACAGAAATTAACAACAATGAAAATCTAAAACAACAAGCTTACTTTATTATTTTAGATAGTGTGTCAATTGCTAAAAACGAAGAAAATGCAAATGTTATTCGTTCTTCTTTAGATAACCCACATATTGGAATAGTAGAAGCTAATCATGAAGAAATATCACAAATAATCAATTCACTTTGAGCAGATTCTTTCGATATTTCTGATCCTACTGAAAAAGGATTTTCAAATATTTATGCAGAAAAAGAAATGGTAAAAATTTCTAAAAGAGATGGTACTAGTCAATACTATGCATTTTATTCTTACAATGCTATCCCTGAAATCGTTTCAGTAGGATGATTAAGCAGTGTAATCAACTCTTATGCTTTTGATGCGTTAGTTGATATTTCTCCTATTAACCCTCAGGCTGCTGCTAAATACATGGAGCAAATGAATGATGCAGCTGACAGTATTATGCAAACTAAATGGTTCAAAAGAAAAGCGGCTGATACTGAACGTATGAAAATCCAGCATGTGAGAGAATTAACTGCCCAAATAACTGAAGCAGTTGCTACTTCTAATGTCCAATTAAAAGAAGTTTGTTTTTATCTAATTTTTAGAGAAAATACCAGAAAAAGATTAAAAGAAAAAATTAGAAAATTCCGTCAAGAATCTTATACATTTAATACTGGATGAACAATAACTGATTGTAAATATTTACAAAGAGATGCATTCATCAATACAAGATTACATGACATCCCTGCTTTACAATACCATAAAAGTTCAATTGGCTTATTAAACAAAGGTGTAATGAGTAAAGCTGGTAGTTTAGGAAGCGACTCTTCGATGACTAATAATTTACCAATCATCAAAGCTATTGAACATAAAATATTATCCACTTCTTTAGGAATCTCTTATCCTTTCTACTACCGTTCTTCAATCGCTACTCCCGAGACATGATTTAAAGGTTTTTTAGTTGATGAAACAGGAAGCGAAACATCTCCTTTCTTTGACAACTATTGAAAAGTTAACGAAATGTATAACTCTTACAACCGATTTTACCAAGGAAGAAATGGTTCAGGAAAGTCTTATACAGCTAATATCGATGTCGTAGCTGATCGTTTAGATGATAAATTTATTATCTCCATTGACCCTAAACCAGAACGAATTGATTTAACTAAAAACTTAGGTGGACAAAATGTCATCATCGGTGGTAATAACAAAGATAGTCCAGTAATTAATATCTTCGACGTTCTAGTTGTGCCTTCTTCTGATTCTAGTGAAAGAATTAGTCCTTTATTAACACAATACCAAGCTAACCTTTCATCTATCGCTGTATTACTTTCTTTGGATAGAGGTAATCCAAATGATAAACTAATTCTTTCAGTATTCAATGATGTCCAAATTTATGTGTATGAAGAAATTAAGAAAATTAATATAGCGACTGATTTTACTTTATTAGAAAAAAATAAATATCCAGTTATGAATGATTTTTATCAAGTAATTCTTGAACGTGTACAAACTGTAAAAGATGAACAAGAAAAATCAGCTTATCAAAAATTAGCAATCTTAATGAAAGAACATGCAATCGGTATATCAGCTCCTTTGTTTAACAACTACACTAACATCGACTGAAGTAAAAACAGAATGTGAAATCTAGTTGTGCGTGATATTACCCTAAACTATGGAAATAAAAACATTCTAGCTTGTTGGATAATTAACATCATTCGGTTATCAGCAGCTTTCTTGTATGCTGGAAACAAAGTCGTACTGTATATTGATGAGGTGCATTTGATTCATAATATTACCGATGTATTGCGTCAGTTAGATGAATTCTCCCGTGTTGACCGTTCGTTCAAAGGTGCCCTATGTTTGATCAACCAGAACTTTAACTCTATTCGTTCTACAGCAGATCCTTTAAAGAAAGAATATTATTCTTCAATATTTACAATGAGTCAGTATAACTTTTTCTTTACTACTGGAGAAGAAGATGTAATGTTCTTAGTAGAAATGCTTTCAGGTTCTGGTCAACCACTTTCTTTAGCTGAACGTAGTTTCATTACTAAAGCTGGACGTGGTAAATCTTTATTGGTTATGAATGCTTACGATCGATTCCGTGTACAGTTTGATATTTCTTTCTGAAAAGATTTATGAGAAGGAGATTTAGAACCATTGTATTTACAAGCATTAAATAGTGGTAAAGAAAACCAAGGAGCAAAATAATGTTTTTTAAGGTAAATAATACAACAAAGAAAACTTCCAATACCGATGTTTGATTAACAATACTTTTATACGTATTGCTGTTTGTTGTATTATTTCCCGTAACATTTGGTTTTTTACTTTCCGTATGTTTACAAACGATTGTAAGGTTTGTATACATGAGATTTAAATTAGTAAAGAACAAAATGTTTTTCTTTGTATTAATTATTGTCCCTATTTTAGCTGTAGAGCTTTTATTTACTGTATGGTGAATTTGATTAGGGTTTGGAGAGAATTTTAGTTTAGGATTTTTTAATATTGTCCAAATCCCTCATTTTGATTGAGTGGATATGTCAATATGAAAAGAAATTATTCCAGGAGTATTCCAAGATTTTTTAGGTACGGTAACTAATGTAAAAATATGAATGTTTATTTTGGTTTATAACACTTTATTATTCTTTGCTATCTTTAATTTCTTAGCTGTAATTTTAATGGTGTTAACGGATGGGTTGATTGAAAAAACAATTAATGAAGATTACCGAAGATTAACTGAAGCTACAAGTGATGGTACAGTTTACAATGTACCAAGACATAGATTTTTAAAATTAGTAGCTTTTTTAACACACTATAAATACTATGAAGCAAATAAATATAAAGTTAAACAAGCAATGTACAAACATTTGTACGAACCAACAATTGAAAACGGTTTAGTAATTAATGATAAACTTTTTGGAGTAAATTATTTCCACCGTCACTGAGAAAAACATTTATTAATCTTAGGAAATAGCAAAACAGGTAAATCAAATGACTTGTTAAACTTTATTACTTCTGGAGCTTTTGTTAATAGTCCAATAGTCTTTTTAGATACTGATGTAAATAATGCTAAATTTATTTCTCAAATAGGAAAAGAATTTAATAAACGAACTATTATTTGATTACCTAGTGAAAATAATTTGAGTTACAATCCATTTGCTGATAAAACAAACAGTAATATTGCTGAACTATTTTGTTATGTATTTTGTACTAATGAAAGTTATTTATCAACAGCCAATACTTTAATTGTGCAAGCACTAGAGTTTTTAGCAGAAAGAAAAATTATGGTTGATTTTAAAATTCTACAAAAATATACAAGTGTTAACAAATTAAAAGCTGAATTTGAAATCAACGAAAATTCAGCTTTAAAATCAAAGAAGGGCGCAATCTTTCGTAGCACTTTAGAAAGTATTGACAATGCTTGAGCAATACTAGAACATATGCATATGAATTTAAAATTGTTTAATGCGGTATATGGTGAAGTAATTAAGAACGATGAAAACGAATCGTTCTCATTAAACAACATACTTAAATCTTCACCTAACAACTGTATTTTGTATGTAGGGATAGATGATAGTAGTAACGGAACACAAGTAGCTTTACTACAAAAATTATTTTATAAAGATATGTTAATGCATGGAAAATATAACGAAGTACAAAGAGGAATTGATATGGGAACAAAGAAGAAGTTAAAATTAGAACACCAAAACTTTTGTAAAACACTATTTTGTTTTGCCGGAATGAAAGCTATCTTTACTTCTCCAGATGCTGTTAAGAATTCATTAAAAACTATGACTTCAGTTGGGGTATGTTTAGCGGCTGATTTAAGTATAGAAGATTTTATTACTCCAAGCAATGCCCCAATTGTAAGAACATTGATGAGTGAATGCGGTACAATAATCGCTCACAAACTTAGTGATGAAGGAATAAAGGCTGATTTAAAACTTGCTTTTGCTGGTTGCTCTATTGTTTCCCCTGGATTTCAAATCGAAAGAATGAAATCAATCTATGCCCCTAAAAAAGATTTGTTTAGAGCGAAAGAACATATGGACAAGAATAAAGCAACAGAAGAAGCGAAGATTGCTTCAGTAAAGAACTCATTAATCGATAACCTTTCTTTCTCGGGAATTGGAGAAATAATATTTAAAACTTATGACGAATTATCTAATGTAGAAGGGTTTGAAGAAGTAAGAATAGATAAATCAATCCTTTATTCTAAAACTTTCACTTCTATTAAGCATGCTTCTTATTTATTGGACGCATCAAAGATTTATCGTCCAATAAAACTTAAATTAGCTAAAATTAAGCCATAAAGGGTTATAACATAGAATATGGATTCATTTAGTAGAAAAGGAAAAGAAACTGGTGGAAAAAAAGGATTTTTTTGGAATCCAGAAAGATACTATAAAGAAAATGTTTATCACATCATTAGTTTTGCTGCTTGAGTTCTTGCTGGTATATTCTTTGTGGTATTAATATTCGTCCTAGTTTTTTTAGGTATATTGGGAATAGTTGATATAAAAAAAATGGACGAAAAGAATCCACCATTATATTTTATCATCCCTTGCGCTATCATCTTTTGTTTAATCTTAACCGGATTAGTGACAAAGATGTCCGAGAGAAAAATCCGTAAACAAAGAAAACTAGATTTAGCTTCCGCTTCTTCTAGAGATATCGATTTTAAATAGGATTAAGAGGTTTTATAAAGTATTAACTCTTAACTAGTTTTGCTTACTGCTTTATCGTTCTCAGGCAATATAGATACTAATACATCAGCTATCGCTTGATTACCTACGAAGTTACTATGATAATAAATGAAATCAGATTTTTTATATTGTTTGTTTACTTTAATAAACCCTAGAACAAACATATAGATTTCTGAAAGGTATGATAATCAGAAGAAACCAGTCACAATGCAAACAGCGACAAATAAACAAAATACTGATTTATATCTACCTAAATCAAACAATACATATAGCACACTTGAACCAGCTATGATACAAGACAAACCAAAGAACCATAAAAGCTCTTTTCAAATCTTAGAGAACCATGAAGTTTTATTTCTTTTTAATCCTCGCTTTTGTGTTCCACCAAAAGCATAGTATTTATTAAAGAAAACACTGTCTATCCATAAACGCATATACTTTCTAATTAAGCTAAGGACAACTGGCAAACCAAAGAAAGGGAAGAGCAACGCATTCTTAAGTCCTATAGATTTGATGAAATAGTATAGGAATAGTAAGATATCAAAACTAATGCAAACAGCGAATAGTGGAATAAATGTTTTGGATAAAAAATAACTTCGATAATCAATAACAAAAATTGTTGTTCCAACTAAAGCTCCAAATACTAATAAACATAGTGGTAAAATAAACTTTGAGCAATAATAAAAATCAATTTGGTTTTTATGAGCATCATTGAAGTTATCAATTGGTTTTCTTCAGTATTGAACAATTCAGTTGTAGCATCGAGTAATACGTGATTGGAAAGCTTTAACTGAAACATCATATTCCTGTAGACAAACACAGAAAGGTAAACTTATGCCGCTGACATTCTTTCTGAAAGAATCAAATGTTAAGTATGAATCCTCAACATTTGAGTCTGGAAATAAACCATTATCAATACTATCTAAAGCTTCTTTTTTAATTAATGAACTTCAGCCATACATTTCACCTTCTCATTTTAATTTATACATATTGTTACAAGTTTGTTGTAGAACAAAATCGTTAGCGTTTTTGCAACAATTAGTGTACATATTATTAGTTTTATAAGTTTGGTTAATAGGTGTAATGTATCCAAGTTCTGAATATTTAGGACAATAAAAAAGTCTAATTGCTACATTAAGAAAATTTTTGTCAATTACTTCATCAGCATCACCAAATAATAAGTAATCAAACTTAGCCTGAGAGTTCTTTAAAAAATGGTTTAAATTATCTGCTTTGTTTTTGCTTCCTTCTCCTCCAATACGGTATAGTTTAATTTGTGGATTAGTTTTACAAAACTCATCAATTTCATCCATGTATTTCTTTTGATCACTACCATCAGAAATTCATATCTCTAAGTTTTTGTAAGTTTGTTGCATATTTTGTTGTAAACGAAATGGTAGGAAATCATTGTGTGTGGTATAAACATATACTACTTTGGGTAATTCAGCTGGTAATGGTGTTTCTGATATATCAACAGCATATTCTTTTGCTTGTTGTTTTCTTAAATAAAAATCCGTGATTACTACTGTTCAGCAATAAACAACTTGTAGTACTAGAGAAAAGTAGACAATGATTAGAAAATCGTTGATAGAGAAACTAGATTTAGAACTTAGATAACAGATGAAACAAATTAAAAAAACAACAATTATTCCAATAAAAATTTTATTTCTTAGTGACGAAAGATAAAAGTTTTTTCTCTTTGTATGGTTGATAAACATTTTATGAGTTTAATTCAATAAGTTTGTCATAGATTTTTTCCGTATTTAAGAATGAAGCAACGGAGTCAACATTTTTACGTACATATTCGTGTGCTTGTTCGAAAGAAAAACCATTTAGTTTAGCATATTTAGCAGCATAATCGTCAAAGTCTTCATCTGTAAGTTTAATTTTAAGTTCATCATGAAGTTTACCTAAACAGAAACCAAGTAAAAGATTTTCTTTAGCTATTTCTTCTACCATTTCATGTATTTGAGAAGGTTCTTTTTTCCTTTTCTCTAAGTAGCTTGCTATAATGTCACCTTCAGCAACACCTTGTTCTTTAGAAGTTCTTTCAATGTTTCTAATAAATGATTCAATATTTTTATCAACAAGGTGTTTTGGATAATAATCTAAACTAGAATTAGCAAGTATATAGTCTTTAATTTTATCTTTTTCATCAATCTTATTTCTGTATTCTTTTCAATCTGCCAAACTTTTTTTAAGATAATCTCTTAGTTCTTGTTCATTAGTAATACCAGGGGTGTTAACTTTTTTAAAGAACTCTTTGTCAAGAGTACCAGGTACCATTTCAAATACTTCGTTAACAGTTACTTTGAATAGTGTTTCTTTACCAGCTAAGTTACTAGCATGATAATCTTTAGGGAAAGAAAGTTTAACTTCTACTTTTTCTCCAGCTTTTTTACCTACTAATTGCTCTTCAAAACCTGGGATAAAACTGTTTGAACCAAGAACTAAATCGTAACTTTTTGCTTCACCACCTGGAAATTTTTCACCATCTAAGTAACCAACAAAATCAATGTTAACTGTATCTCCATTTGCAGATGCTGCATTTTCATCTTTAGCTTTTAGACTTCCTGCTTTTTTAAGAAGTTTGTTTACATCGTCATCAACTTCTTGTTCGGTTACTTCGTTACTTCTTTTTGCTGCTAGAGGAATGTGTTTGTAGTCACAAAGTGTTACTTCTGGGTAAACTGGAAAAGTAAGAGTAAGAGCAAAACTTTCTTTACTAAGTGTTTCGACAGTCATTTTAGGAGCTTCACGCAATACTTTAGAGACAAATTTTTTTTCTTCTGAAAATTTCTCAATAGCTGCTCTTTCGATTGTTTTTACAGCTTCTGTTAATACTTTTTGTGGTGAAATATGTTTTTTAGCTATATCAAAACTAACTTTTCCTGGACGAAATCCTGGGACAGATAAAGTTGAAAGTAAAGAAGCAAAAGCATCATCTTGAGCTTTTTTTCACGATTTAGCATCGGGTGCGGCTAAAAAAGAAACTGTGTGTTGTTCGTTGTCTTCTGAAGTTTGTATAATGCTTACTTTGTAGTTTTTGTCTGCTGCTCCCATGAATTTTTATTTATATTTTAATATTATAAGCTTACACATAAATGTATTGCTAAATAAAAGCAGAAAACAGAAGTGAATTACGACTTAAGATTGTTAAGTTTAATCACTTTTTCAAGCTTTTCATCAGTTTTCCTCTGAGCGACTTTAAGTTCTTCAACTTCGTTTTTGATGTAATTGTTAAACTCGTCTTGTTTCTTAAAACCATCATCAACTTTCGTTTCTAGTTTATCTATTTTTTTCTCAATGTAAGCATTAAAATCTTCTTGCTTATGGTTAAACTCGTCTTGTTTCTTAAAACCTTCTATTACAATTTCAGCTAATTTTTTTAATGTCATTTTTGGTTCTGGTGGATCTTCTTCACCTCCGCCGTCACCATGTTCGTCAGGATCGAATTCAGCACCAATCTTCTTGTGTTTAATTATAACCCCAGGAAGTTGGGCTAAAAACTCTAACAGTTCTTTAGGAAGTTTTTGTACATCAGGTAAATCTGGCGGATTTTTTTAGACAGATTCGTTGTTTTAATTATATTCTTTAATTTTTAATGCCAAACTTAGCACTAAAAGTTTGTAAAACGGTTGCTTCAGAAATGCCTGAGTTTTGG
>JAITFH010000016.1 GCA_031281465.1 Mycoplasmataceae bacterium
TGAAAAAAATGAAAAAAAATGAAAAAAAAAAGTGTTACTTTTGAGGGGTATACGTACCCCTAAAAAAGACGTTTTTGAGGGGTACAAAAAGTGTTACTTTTGAGGGGTATAGTTACCTATTTTAACATTAAAGATTATTCTAAAGATGGTTTTCAAGAAAACAAACATAGTTTAAAAGAAAAACAAGATATCGGAAACACCGAAACATTTCAAAAATATTTAGATATGCTTTCGAAAATATGGAAAGAATGCTACCGTGTGTTAAAGCCTAATGGAAAATTATGTATTAATGTTCCATTACTTCCAATATTAAAAAAAGACGATAGTCGTTTTCATAATAGATTTATTTACGACTTACAAAGTCAAATTCAAAACTCTATTTTAAAGACCACGAATTTTAATTTAATGGATTTGTATATCTGAAATCGTACCAACTCAAGTAAAAGATTAATGTTCGGATCATACCCGTACCCAAGCAATTTTTACGCACAAAACACTATAGAGTTTTTAACAGTGTATGTTAAACCTGGAAAACCATGTGAAAGACGAACCGAGGAAATAAAAAATAAATCAAAACTTACTCAAAAAGAGTGATTAGAACTAACTAAGCAAATTTGATGTATTCCTGCACCTAACAAAGGAGATAAAGCATTCGGGGAGCACCCAGCTATTATGCCACTCGAGTTAGCATCTAGATGTATTAAATTGTTCACTTTTGTTGACGACATCGTCTTAGATCCATTTGCTGGTAGTGGTACAACTTTATTGGCTGCAAAACTTTTAGATAGAAATTTTGTCGGTTATGAGCTTTATAAAAACTATGAAAAAATTATAAAAGCCAAAGTATATGGTAAATAAAGTTTTTTTACAAGATGTTAATGATTTTTTAGAAAGTTTTGAATCGAACTCAATCGATTTAATTATTGCTGATCCACCATACAATATAGGAATTGATAAATGAGATAAATTTGAAACCCAGGAAAAATATTGAAATTTTATGCATAAATGACTAGATAATGCAGTTAAAAAATTGAAAATAGGAGGTTCTATTTATATTTTTAATAATCAGTTTAATTCAGCTATCACTTTGAATTATTTATCTGATAAATTGCAATTTAATAATTGAATAACATGATTTAAAAAAGATGGTTTCCATCCCACCAAGACAAAATTTGTTAACAATCAAGAAACATGTCTCTTTATGTCCAAAGGAAAACCTAGTGTGTTTAATTATGAAAAAATACGAGTACCTTATCTTTCTATTGAAAGATTAATGTCAGGAAAAGGTGTAAAAGGAAAAAACGGTTTGTATTGAAAACCTAATCCAAATGGTAAATTATGCGGTGATGTCTGGGAATTTTCATCAGAAAGACATAATAAAAAAAATAAAGGAAAAACAGTTAAATTATCTCATCCAACAATTAAACCGTATGAACTAATTAAAAGAATTATTATCGCTTCTAGTAACGCTGATTCATTGGTTGTAGATTTGTTTTCTGGCAGTGGACAAACAACTTTGGTGTCAAAAGAATTGGGTATCAAAAGTTTGGGATGCGAAATAGATAAAAAATACTATTTAGAAATATGCAAAAAAATATGCAAAAATTAATAGAAAAAATAAGTAAAATTTTAGTTCCAAACTCGAAAATAATAGAGTTTATCCGAAACCGACTTTTAGACGACAATTATAGAGGAATAGTAATTTCTCAACATAATCGTTGGAATATTGATCTCATTTGCGAAATTTTAATAGAAATGAATAAATTCGAAGGGAAAATTGAAATATTAGCAGGAGATGATAAGGGTGGGCCGTATGAATCATGCATTGATGATTATAGAAGTCTTGTCGATAATTTGAGAAAAAAAATAAACCATCTAACATTAAATTCGCTCAAAAAAACATCTTTCCAGACCTTGCGAGAATGGGACTGATAAATAGATTTGATAAAAAAGAGGTTTTTATTGATCCATTTTCTCGCACAAGTATTAAATATGTAAAAATTTCCCCAATAGGGGAAAAGATAATAAACTCCGAAAAATTAGATGAAAAACATTTTATTTTTTCTACATGTATAGAAAAACTTACACAAGGAAAGTTTAATAATATATTCCAAATAGTTTCAAAAACACTTAGCGGTGAAAGTGATTTTATAACAAAAGAAGTTTGAACAATATTTTTGAGCGGATACGACGAGAAATTTAGCAATGTGTATTATTCTCAAGACGATATCATTGAAATCATTTTAGAATTTAAAAGGTTAACGGAAATTAACCAAAAAAACTTTATTTCTGAAATCAAAGAATATTGCGAGGAAAAGCACAAAAAAAGACTCGAAAAAAAATTACCAAAAAACTGTGATAGAGACTGAGGAAATTGAGTTAACGAAGCACAACAAAGTATAATGTGTTTATCGATGACAACACATTTTACTTCTCCTGAACAAGGAAAGTATAATAGTTTGTATATTCGTTTCGGAAATCCAATAGTTGGAGACGGTTTAAAAAATGCAAAACGTTCTCAAGAACAAAAAGAAGCGTATTTTTTAAACAATAACATTAGCAAAAATCCAGAATACGAACTCCATCATATATTCCCTCTATACGAAGCAAAAAATATTAACCATTGAATATTAATTGACAAATGGGAAAATATGATTTACATAAACGGCAATACACATAATTTTATACATGCTCATAGTAGAGATAGAATGTACAAAATTAATATAGAAAAAGAAAACAACAATTTAATAATAAGTTCTACAAGACCAGGAAATCCAACAAATAAAGAGGTTATTTTTAATGTAGATGTTTTTTACAATCCGAAAAACTGATTAAAAATGAAACAAAAAAACGATGAATTGACAAATTGATAAATGTTCAATGCATTTAAATTTCCTATTGACCCTTGTTTATAGGCTCACAACATTTTTGTTAATTTTATAGTTAATTTATAAACTCCTTAAAATTAGACTACATCGCATGCCACTTTAGTCAACACTACCGAATATAAAAATATTATTATTCCACTCAAGTAGCATCCGGGAATCAATTATCATCAAATCAATCCGGACAGCTTTCAGCTCCGTAAATTGTTACAGTCCTTATGAATCCTTCTTCGTTTACGAAAGTATATTGTCACGAACCGTAATCTTTGTTGTCTAAAGGAATGTACAAATCAAATACACTAAAAGTCACATTAGAAAATGTGAAACAAAAAACATTTGGATAATTGATGTCATCACAACCATATGCTGTATTAGATAAATCTAATTGCTTTAAGTTTGTCAATGTAGCATAACTAAATGTATGGTTAAGAGTATCAACATTAGCGCTTTTATTATCGGTCATCCCATTTGTTGCGAATATTGCTCCGGTTAAATCTAAATGTTCAAGACTTAAAAAATCCGCATCTTGAAAAGTATTTTCTGCCGTACTTATGTTTCCGTTTTCAGTCATACCACTTACAGCAAATATTGCCCCATCTAGTTTTAAATTTTTTAAAGTATTAAGATTTACTATTTCAAAAGTACTAAAAGCTGTTTGTACATTACCGTTTTTTGTCATAGACGCTACTGCAAATTCTGCGGAACTCAAATCTAGAAAACTTAATTGTGAAAAATCGGTTCCAGCAAAAGTTCTACTAGCTGTCATTATGTTTCCGTTTTCGCTCATCTCGCTTGTCGCAAATATCGCACCACTTAAGCTCAAAAAATTAATACCATTAAATCTTGCTGTAGAAAAAGTACTAGAAGCAGTATAAATGCTTCCATTTTTTGTCATCTCGCTTGTTGCGAACTCTACTCCTGATAAATTTAAATTACTTAAAATAGAAAATTCTGCACCCGAAAAAGTTCCACTAGCACTATAAATTTCTCCATCCTCAGTCATTTCGTTGGTAACGAATTTTGTCCCTAATAAATTAATATAGTTCAACGAAATAAATCTTGTGTTAGTAAAAGTGTTTTCCGCTGTTCGTACGCTTCCCGATTTTGTCATTCCGCTTACAGCAAAAATAACATTAGATAAATCTAAATCCTCTAAAGCTGAAAATTCTATTCAACTAAATGTCTCAGCTGCAGTAACAACGGTTGCATTACTTGTCATATTAGATACCGCAAACACTGCTCCAGAAATATCTAACTCAACTAAATTCGCAAATCGTGTTCTGGAAAAAGTAGCGGCTGCTGTACGAATTTCCCCCGCTGTGCACATTTCTTCTACTGCAAATATTGCTCCAGTTAAGTCTAATGATGAAATAGATGAAAAATCAGAGTTTGAAAAAGTCTCATCTGCTATGAATAATACCCCATCAGTCATCATCTCATTTGTAGCAAACACCGCATTGGTTAAATCTAATCCTGGTAATTTTGATAAATTAGCAGAACCAAATGTACCATAAGCTGTATGTATTTCCCCGAAAACCGTCATATCTTTTTTTGCAAATTCAACATTTTCTAAATCTAGATATGTTAAACCTGATAAATTAGCACCATCAAATGTCCTAGATGCTGTGGCAACATAGCCAGAGCTAGTCATATTGTTTGTAACGAAAGAAACCTTATTTATTAAACTTGTTATGGGATCAAATTTGGTAAAAAGCAATTCTTCGACTTTAGACAAATTACTACGAGCGAAAGTGTTATCTGCTGTTCAAATATTTCCTTCCCGCAGCATCTCGCTTGTCGCAAACGTTACTTGTGATAAATCCAAATTTTGAATTTCACTTAGTTGAGCATAGAAAAAAGTTTGCATAGCCGTATGAATTGAGCCATTTTCTTTAACCATATTCTTTGTTACAAAAATTGTGTGCGATAAATCTAAATTGTTTATCTTTGTTAAATTCGCATTAGCGAATGTAGATTTAGCAGTCTTAACCGATCCGTTAATAACCATATTCTCAGCGGCAAACACTGCTCCATCTAGTTTTAATTCTGTTAAAACACTGTAAACGGTATCGAAGGTTTCACTAAAAGTAGATGAAGCTGTTTCTATTTCACCCGATATTAACATATTACTGGTGCAAAAAATCGTTTTGGTTAAATCTATTTTTTGTAAACTTGTAAAATAAACTCTGTTAAAAGTATTAAAAGCAGTTCGTATGTACCCGTTACCTGTCATGTTTTCTGTAGCGAAAACTGTGTAATCTAAATCTAAAGATTTTATTTCTCTTACATCAGCATCTTGAAAAGTATAAGCAGCTGTGTCAACATCTCCATTTTTCGTCATATTGCTCACAGCAAATACTATCCCGTTTAGATCTAATTTTTTAAAATTATCATCCGATAAGTTGATTTTAGCAAAAGTATAAGCAGCTGTTTGAATGTTACTGTTTTCTGCCATGTTTTCTGTAGCAAATACCACTCCTGCTAAATCTGAATTATTAAAAGTTTGAAGACTTATATTAAAAAAAGAACGATATGCTGTACTAATCATTCCGCTTTTTGTCATTTCGGGACACGCAAATTCAGCTCCGCTAAAATTAACATTTTTAAAAGAAGCTTTTTCAAAAGTCTGAGCTGCGGTGTGAATATTACCACTTTCCGTCATTTCACTATTAGCAAATTTAACACCTGACAAATCAACTGTTTCCAATGTATAGGAACTGGCTTGAAAAAAAGTTCTGTAAGCCGTGTAAACACTTTGACTAACAGACATATTTTTTGAAGCAAATATTGCGTTGGTTACATTTAATGTTTTTAAGTTGTTCATACTCGCAGATTCGAAAGCTGAAGCGGCAGAATATCTCGTTCCTGTAGTTGATCAAATCGAACTACCAAAATCTAATTTAAGTAAAGAAGTTAGAGGACACCCTTTAAAAAGTTCAAAACCGCTCTGACTAGCTTCGTTGTTTAGGAATGTTAAACTTCCAAAATTAATCTCTAAAACTTTCCAAAAATTAAAAACTTTAGCAGGAAAAGAACAATCTCCATCGATATATCTAACTTCTGGATATGCAGAAAAATCTAAAGTGTTAAATCTTCTTAATAGTTTTGGATTTTGTTCCACGTCTTCACTAAAACCTAAGATTGTATCATTAGTGCTTTCTTTGGTATCAAACCTAAAATATTTAGTAGCAAGTGGTATGTTAACGAATTCGTTTTCTCAATCTGCACCTTCTCATCAAGTACCAGCGAATCATGTTGGTTTTGCTGTATATCCGTAAATAGTTAAAAAATTACAATTCTCATGATTTGTAAAAGTTGTTTGTCAACTGCTGAAATTGTAATTAATCGGTAAATGTATTTCTTCCAAACTTACTTCTTCACTTTTAAAACTATTCAAAAAAGTTTCTTTAGCTATATTTATAGAGTTCCCTGTCATATCATCAACTACAAAATTGGTTGTAGATAAATCTAGATTTTTAATACTTTGTAGATTTGTATTGTAAAAAGTACGATATGCAGTACTTGCTTTGCTAAATGTCATCTCTTTAGTAACGAAATTAGTATCGTTAAGATTTAAATTTTCTAGTTTTGATAAGTCAGCATTGGCAAAAGTATTATCACCGGTATAGCTGGTGCCACTAAAATTCATACCATCGACTGCGAAGTTTACATTAGATAAGTCCAAGTTGATTAACTCATTCAAATCAGAACTATCAAATGTATGAGATGCAGTATAAATATCTTGAGAGGCAGCTGCATAAGCAGCAAATGTAGTACTAGATAAATTTAATTCTATTAAACTAGTTAAATTGGTTGAAGCGAACGAATATGCAGCGGAATTTCTGGTTTTGTTTGATGCTCATATTGAATTACCAAAATCTAATTCAAGCACAGAATTTAAATCGCATCCTTTAAAAAGTTCGAATCCTGTTTGACCGGCATCGTTATCTAAAAAAGTTACATCTCCTAAATTTATTTCCAAAACTTTTCATATATCAAAAACACTTGGAGAAAATTTACAATTTTTACCGATATACTTAATTCCATCCATTGCGGAAAAATCTAAAGCTGTAAATCCTTTCAACGGAGTGGGATTTTCTAATATTGAATTGCTAAAACCTAAAATTGTGTCGTTTTCCTCGTTCGTTGTACCTAAATCAAAAATTCCATCATCAATTGTTACATCTATAGGTTCTAATATTCCAGCAACTATTTGAATATCTTTAGTCTGCTCCCCGATTTTGGCTGTCACCATAATGTTTTCTTCTTCCGTTATTACTCGATCGGAGTTTACAGTAAGTATCAATGTATCTCTAATACTGGAATCAAAGTCAACATCTTCTACCTCATCATAGATTCATTCTACAGGTGTAGCACTTTTGTTATCAACAAACAACTTAATAGAATCACCTGGTCGACACAGTGTTCCTTGGTAAGTGTGATCTTCTACTTTCGTAATCTCAATATCAGCAGGAACATATTGACTAGTTGGTTGACACTTAACCAACAATCCAATAGTTAAAAGTAATGCAGCACCACCAAATATTCCGGCAGTTAAATTAAAAAAGTCAATTTTTTTTTTTTTATCATTACTCATTTTGTTGGACCAGAGTGTCCCTCTGATGCCCTATACCAGTAATTATAAATTATTCTATGAATTACTGGGGCAAAATACGAATAAAAATATTAGGACAAATTATCAAGTTTTATCTCCTATCTCTTCTAAAATTTTTTGTAACTTATAATTTTACAAACACTATGGAAAAACAAAAGTTAGACACTTGTCAAAAAACACTATCAGAATATAAAGCAGATGTGCTTATTTTAATCACTCCTATTAATAGATTCTGATTCACTGGAATCGAATCATCTGATGGATATGTGGTTGTTACTAAAAAAGCTTCATACTTATTAGTTGACGATCGCTACTACAATGGAATAAAAGATTCTAAAGAAGTTTCTGTAGTTAAATGTAATACCGTAGCTGAGTTTTTAAATTTCGTTAAAACTCTAAAACCAACCCCTAAAAAACTTTTAATCGAAAATTCAATTACCATTACTGAACTAAAAACTTTTATTGAACCTTTAGAAATTAAATACGAAGCTATCGATTTAAAAAAATTAAGAATTGTTAAAACTCCAACTGAACTTAAATTATTGCAAAAAGCTGCTGATATTGCTGCTGAAACCATTAACTATGTAAAAAAAGTAATTAAAGTAGGTATGACAGAAAAACAAGTAGCTAAACTAATTTATATCCATATGTTAGAATTAGGAGCAAGTGGTTTAAGTTTTGATTCTATTGTAGCTTCTGGAAAAAACTCTGCTATCCCTCACCACCACCCATCAGATAAAAAAATTGCTAAAAACGAATTTATTACAGTAGATATTGGTTGTGTATATGGTGGATATTGTTCAGATATTACTAGAACTTTTGTAATTGGTAAACCAACCAAAAGAATGGAAGATATGTACAACTTAGTTTTTAAATCTCAAGCTGCTGGTGTACAAAAAATAAAAGCAGGAATGAAAGGAAGTGAAGTTGATGCTATTTGTCGAGATATTATTACTGCAGACAAAAACTGAGGAACAATGTTCACTCACAGTACTGGACACGGGGTAGGTATCGAAATACATGAACTTCCTAGTAATAGAAAAGTTTATCAAACTGAGTTACCAGAAAACTCTGTAGTAACAGTTGAACCAGGAGTTTATGAATATGGATACTATGGTGTAAGAATTGAAGACACTGTTGTTGTTAAGAACGGTAAATGTGTAGTATTAACAAAAAAAGCTAATAAAGATATTGTTGCTAAAAAGTAAGGTTTAACCTAACAAATTATCTCATAAACTCTGGATAAAGCTTTCTTTAAAAACAACAGGAGCAGTTAAGGATTTTAAATCATCAAAAAATATCAAAAAAAAATATCAATTTTTACCTAGAAAAGTGTTATTTTTAATGGGTATGGTATCGGATATAATTTAACAACACATACATATGTATATTAAAAGCACTAGTTTTTCGTCATTGGCAAAAAGTCATTCACGCATAATAATTTTTCGTCTCTCTCTCTCTCTCTCTCTCGATAATATTTAATTGTAGTTTACTTGGTTTGTTTATTTATTATTTAGTGAATAATTCGTTTACTGTTTTTTCAGGCATTTATTATGCGATAATCGTAATTTTTACTTCATTCATTTCTTTCTATTCGTTCGATTTGTTTTTTTACTATTTGTTAAATCGTTTTATTGCGAAAAAAGAATCAAATTTTTACAATAAAATTCTTAAAATGAATGTAGATTTTACATCAAAAGTAGCAATCATCTACCCAACGAAAGATGATTTTGTTGAAAAAGCGTTTGAAAAATTGCTTAATATTAACTACAAAAATGCTGACATATACATACTTGATGATTCTGTTGAAAAAGGATATAAAGATAAAATCGATAAATTTAATAATCGATGTACTATCTTAAGAAGATGAGAAGAAAAAGATTATCACGGATCAAAAAACAAGGCTGGAAATATTAATTATTTCTTACAAAAAAAATTCGATTTTGATTTTCTTATTATACTTGATGCAGATTCATATATCGAAAAAGACTTTGTTGAAAATTGTCTAAAATATTTTCATACTTTTAATGATATTGGTATATTACAAGCAATAGAAAAACCCGTAGAAATAAAAAATTTATTCCAATCGTTTATTAATACCTCCCATTCTTCTGATGTGTTTTATAACGGGATTTCATATTTTAGTTCAAATATATTTGGACAGCCACTTTTTTACGGACATATCGCTATGATTAAAAGAAATACTCTCGAAGAATGCGGATTTTCGTTCCCTAATCTTGTCGGAGAAGATCATGCTTTTTCGCTAGAAGCAATATTTAAAGGCTACAAAATATGTTATGCTCCAAATATTATTTGTGGTTGTGAAGAACCTCCTAATCTTATTGCTCAAAGGACAAAGATTATAAAGTTTGTTGGTGGTGATTATGAAGTGATGAAAAAATACTGAGGTAAAATCTTAAAGACAGATAAGCTTTCTTTTATAAAAAAGATTGAATTCCTTTCTCAAAAATTTATGGTTTCTGTTTTCCCATTAATAACTTTAATATTTACATTTTTTTTATTTGGAAGTCGTTTTTTTGGAAGTCGTTATTTGTACCATTTTTATTCAAATTTTTTTGAACTGAATACAAATTTAAATTTTTTAAACTTGCTTCTTGGTGTTTTTATATTATTTTCTGGTTTTCTATATTTTATTTTGATCCCACTTTTCCAGAGTATAAATTTGAAAACATTTTTTCTTGGAATATTATCAAATATGTTTTTGCTCCTCGTTACATGCTCTTATATTTTTTTATTAGCGTGAAGGTGTATAAAATGTATTTTTGGTGCTAAAGCAAAGTTTTGTCGTACACCAAAAGAACAAACAAAAATATCTTTCGTTGAAGCATTAAAACTTAATTTATCAATTGTTTTAACTTCTCTTATTTTATTAATCATTTATGTATTTCTTATGATTTTCTCAAAAATATTTTTCTTTGATTTTTTTATATCGTTTATTATTTTTGCAGGTCTTTTAAGTCCTTTTATCACAATTCTTTCAAATGTTATTTTGCCCGAGAAAACGAAAAAGTAAACTTATATTATTTCTGAAAAGTTTTTGAGTTTGATTTGCTTCGTTAATCCCTAACACTAATACTCTGCACGATTAGCAACTACGATTTAGTGGTTTTAGTTGTGTTCTACCTCAAAACCCCAAACTAATTAGTATTAAAAAAATCTTCCACCCATTTTTTGTAGAGAGATTATAATAAAATCGCTATGGCAACCAACAAAAAACCAACTAAGACATCAGTTGTAAAAACAAACAAAAAACCAGCAACTAAACCTGCTGTTAAAAAACCAACCAATAAAAAAGGCTTAATCGCTTCAATTAAAGCTTATGAAATCCTTGACTCTCGTGGTTTTCCAACCATCGAAGCTTTTGTAACAACTAAAGAAGGAGTTACTGCTAAAGCAATGGTTCCTTCTGGAGCTTCAACTGGAGAAAGAGAAGCATTAGAATTAAGAGATGGAGATAAAGCTCGTTATAATGGAAAAGGTGTTTTAAAAGCAATTAAAAATGTTAACACATACATTGCTAAAGCATTAGTAGGGAAATTCTCAGTTTTAGATCAAATTAATATTGATCAAGCAATGATTGCTCTTGATCAAAAACTAAGCAAAAAACCTAACTCAAATTTCAAAACATTCTTAGGAGCTAATGCTACACTTTCTGTTTCTATGGCAGTTATGAGATGTGCAGCTCAATTATCTAAAAAACAACTATATGCATATATTGGTGAAAATTTTAACAATAACAAAACTGGAAAATATGTTTTACCAGTACCGATGTTAAATGTTATTAACGGTGGAGCACATGCTGATAACACTATTGATTTCCAAGAATTTATGTATATCCCAGCAGGAGCTACATCTATGCACCAAGCTGTACAAGTTTCAAGCGAATGTTTCCACCAACTAGCCAAACTATTAAAAAAAGATGGTTACAACACTTCTAAAGGAGACGAAGGTGGTTTTGCTCCTTTATTAAAAGATGCGGAACAAGCTCTTACATATATGGTAAAAGCAATTACCGAAGCTGGATACGAACCATACAATCCTAATAATAAAGTAACTCCTAAAACAGTTGGTATTTCTATGGATACTGCTTGTAGTGAACTTTATGATGGAAAAAACTATGTATTTGAAAAAGCCGTTAAAGCTAATATTAAAACTTTACAACAAGCAACTTTTTCAACAAGACAAATGATTGACTATTTAGAATTGTTATCACAAAAATTCCCAATTCTTTCTATCGAAGATGGATTAAGTGAAAACGATCAAAATGGATGAAAATTATGAACTTCTGAAGATGGTAAAAAATTACAAATTGTAGGTGATGATTTATATTGTACTAATCCTGATATCGTTAAAAAAGGAATTGCTGGTAAATGATCAAATTCAGTATTAATTAAATTAAACCAAATCGGAACAGTTTCTGAAACTATCGAAACTATTAAATTAGCTACTGCTGCTAAATGAAGTTGTGTTGTTTCTCACCGTAGTGGAGAAACAGAAGATACTTTTATTGCTGATTTTGCAGTTGGTATGGGAACTGGACAAATTAAAACTGGTTCTATGAGTAGAAGTGAAAGAATTGCTAAATATAATCGTCTATTAGAAATAGAAAATGAACTAGGGAAAAAATCAGTTTATCCAGGTGTTAAGGCATTTAAGAAATAATTAGCTTACTAATATAATATGGTAAGTAATATGAATGAAGTAAAATACAAATCTTGTTTACTGCCTATTGGAATAGTCTTTTCAGTTATTGGTCTTTTGGTTTTAGCTTTGTCTACTGTAGAATTAGTAGCTTATCCTGAAGTATTGGGAGGAGATGGAGATTTTTTATCATTATTATTAGGGAAAACTGAGCCTAGTGTTTATGATAACATGATGTACTTGTATGATGAGTTTTTAACACCTGAATACTCTTTATATTTAGCAATTGGTGCTTGTGTTATTTTTTCATTATCAATTTGTTTTTTTGTCTTAACAATTGTTTTATCAAGTCCTAAACTTCAAAAAATATTTGTTTCATTTTCATTCGTTTTTGGAATATTAGCAATAGTTCCTAATTTATTAGTTTATGAATCTATTGTTTCAATTTATTTAACTTCCGCTATACCTTTCCTTGGTGATGGAATTGTTGCTGCGATGTTTGGTTACGGTTTAACAGGTTTTGTTACCTCTATATTTGCAATCCTTGGAAACATTTTCTTAGTGATTTATGTAGTTAAGAGAGATAAATTCATTATCAAAAACAGTTCTGTAAAAGCTATTGAAAAAGCTGATGTGGAAAAAATAAAATCTGAAGCATTAAAAGCTACTCAAACAGAAGTTGTAGAAGCTCCCGTTCAAGAAGTAGTAGTTCCTCAACCTGTTGTTGAACAAGTTCCTGTTCAAGCTGAACCAACTCCTCAACCAGTTGTTACTACTATCAATGTTTCTTTACCAGAATACCAACAACCAGCTGAAGAACAACCAGTACAGGAAGAAGCACCGGTTGAACAACCAGTAGAAGCTCAACCAGTTGAAGAACCTGTTGTTCAATCTGTTCCAGCTCCTGTTAAAAAGAAAAAAGCTCCTGCTAAGAAGAAAAAAGCTGTTGCTAAAAAGAAACCAGCTGCTAAAAAGAAAAAACCAGTTGTTGCTGAACCAGCTCCTGTTCAAAACGAAATACCAGTGCAAAAAGTTTCTGTAAAAACTGATGGTGTAACTCCTAACCAACCAATTCTTATAAACTTACATGCTGATGGAACAGCTACTGTAGGAACTCCAGAAGAAATTAATGCTTACCAACAAGCTTATCCTCAAGCTGTAGTTGGTGGACAAGTATTAAACCAATTCCCTAACCAACAAGTTCCAGGACAAGTAACTCCAGTGTTTGTAACTATGCCTGCTATGCCTCAACCAGCCCCTGCCCCTGCTCCAGCAGCAGTTGTAGAAACTCCTGCAGTTAAAAAAGCTCCTGCTAAAAAGAAAAAAGCTGCTACTAAAAAGAAAGTTGTTGCTAAGAAAAAACCAGCTACTACTAATGAAACAGTAAAAATAACTGTATCAACTCCTGTTAACCAAGGACCTAAAAAACCAGTTGTTATTTCATTAGATGGAGAAGAAATAAATTTAGATGAAGAGCTAAATAAAGGAAAGTAAAATGAATATTAATGACTTCGTCTTAGCAAATTCAATTTTTTTAAGCTTAGTTTTATTATTACTAGCTTTCGTTTTTGTTTCTTTTAAATTCTGGTTAAAAAAATGGTTAGAAAATCAATATGTATGGTTAGGAATTGGTATTGTATGGTTTTTAGCAATGGTATTTGGTAGATTCCTTTGATATTGAATCTCGCCAGTACAATGAAACAACCAACCTTTTAATTATTCTATATCTAATACATTTGCTTTAGATATTTGCCCTTGTTTAAGTATTCTTACTCCATTTGTTCTAATTTGTGATTACCGTAAAAGAAAAATCGTATCTTCTTTTGCTCCTTGAACATTTATGGGTGGATTAGCTGCAACATTTGTATCTTTTAACCCAATGTTACAAAATGGAAGAGAATGAGGAAATATTGGTTATTTAGATATTCCTGGGAATGAAGGACAAACCCAAGCTATTACAGGAGTAAAGAATTTTGCTGAATATATATTTAGAGGAATAGATGATGATCGTTTCTTTATTGGTATGCATGTCTTAATGTTATTTGGTGGAGTAATTATTTTATTAGGAAACAAACTATCTTATAAACAAATCTTAATTGGTATAATCTCTTTTATCGTAATATTTGAATTTATCTATGTAGCTCCTTTTGTAAAAACATGAGATATCCAAAGACACGTAGCTGGATGATCTGGTTTTGATTTCGAAAATGAAGAAGGAGAATTTTATATTTGTTGAGTAATTACTAGACTTCCTTACCCTGCTATCTTCTATGTAGCTATCCCTTTAGTTACTTTTTTGGTGGTTGGTATTGCTATTGGTTTTAAACAGTTAAAGAGAGTAAAATGGTTCCAACTAGATAGCTGAAATGTAAAACAAGTTGTTAATAAATAGTGTTTTACTTTTGGTTTTATTTAGAAAGCTAAAAAACACCGTTTTTTTGGTGTAAATATTTTTCCATTATTTTACCCCTTTCCTAAGTAAACGAAAATCACAAACTTACTGAAATCAAATAATAACATAATATGCGAGTAGTTGATAAAATAACGATTGAACCGTTATTTAAAAAATATTAATTTTGCTATTAACTCCTAAAACTTAATATTTTTTTTTATTTTAATTTAATAAAATTATTATGGTTTATAATTTGAATATAGATAACAATTTAACCCTTTGTTTATCCGCTTTCAATTGTAAAAAGATTGAGCTAAATATACCACTAGAAAATGAAAATAAATAACTATTCAATTAATTTGAATCATCCTTTTGATATTAATGTATTTTTGCTTAACGCACTATACACTCCTATCATTAAAGATGCTGTTAAATTGTATATCAGTCTTTACTCTGAAGCTTTAAAGAATAGTCAAGTATTAATCTCAGAAGAAAGTATGGTTAAACAGCTAGGAATCGATAAACAAGTGTTCAGCGATGCTTTAAGCACATTAGAAGCAATTAAGCTAGTGGAAACATACTTCCAAGCTGATAAAAGCATTTATGAAATCTGTGTACTTCCCCCATTATCTTGAAAAGAGTTTGTTAGTAATGATTGTTTTAAAGCTTTACTAATTCGTACTACTTCTCAAGAACAATATGAAAAATTAAACTTTATTTTCTCTACTAAAAAAATAAAACCTAATTTTCAAGAAGTTTCTACCCCAACAAACTACCTTTTATCTAAATATGAACTAAAAGCTATCCCTCATGTTACTCAAGAGATATATGACACAGTTTCTAAACAAACTGGAACTTCAGTTATTATTGATAAAGAAACCAAAGAGAATGCATTAAACTTAAAAGAACAGTTCGGATTGGAACAAGCTGCAGCTATTGTAGCTGATGCAGCTATTCCTGTTATTAATACTAAAATAGCTTTAGCTAATAATGTAGAAACACAAGCTGACGATTGTGTTCTACAAAACACTTACCATTCAGATAAAGCTATTTATCGTAACCCGGAAATATTTAAAAACACTAGTTTAACTGAAGAAGTAGAAAAAGTGTTTACTGCTTACGAAAGTAATAACTGTTATGATTACTTAGCTTCCACATTAAATGTTAAGTTAACTGATGAAATGATAAAAACTTTATCTAAAAGCAGAACACACAACAAAGTTAGTGATGACAAGATAAACTTAATGACTGATTTTACCCTAATCAGAACTGGTAATTTCTCAATAGTATACTTTGAGAAATTACTAACTACTGTGGTATCAAAGAATTTTTCTAGTAAAAACGAAATGCTAGAATGATACCGAGAATCTTTAAACAGAACTAAAACATATAAACCAGCAAACAATTTCCGTACAAACAATATAAATAAATATTAGTATGAGTGATAAAGAAATTAACGAAATAGAATTTGTAGAAATAGTTGATGGAGTTAAAAGAGTTTCTTTTTTAACTGAAAAACAATTATTGAACAAGCTTTTTATTTATCGAGAATCTCCTGATAAATATCTAGAACTACGTTTAGAAGAACAAAGTCCAACCTTCTATGTAAACTCT
Source organism: Mycoplasmataceae bacterium (assembly GCA_031281465.1). Taxonomy (GTDB): domain Bacteria; phylum Bacillota_I; class Bacilli_A; order Mycoplasmatales; family Mycoplasmoidaceae; genus Malacoplasma_A. The sequence goes on from JAITFH010000016.1 coordinate 16,169, forward strand.
AAAGAACTTTATGTAGCACTAAATGAATTTTTAAAAAAAGGTAATTTAAGTGGAATGTATATTTATGGTCAAGTAGCTGTTGGAAAAACTTTCCTAATAAGTTCCTTCCTAAACTCTTACTTATTAAAATACCACCCTACTGTTTCATATATTGATATGACAAAACTATGAAAAAAAGAAAAAGATACTTGAGGAACTGGTGATGATACGGATTATGATGCAGTGTTTTTAAATCCAGATATTTTAATATTAGATGAGTTTGGAGCTAATATTAGTAATGATAAAACACTAATTAGTAATATGTATATCCAAAAAATCATTCCTTATATTAAAGAAAGAAATGCGGAAAACAAAATAACTATTTATATTTCTAATTATCGGATTAATGAAGTTTCTTCTAGAATTGGAAATGTAGATACTGTAGCTGGACAATCTTTGCAATTTAGGCTGATGGAAAGTGTTACTACTAAAGACAAAAAAGTTAATTTTTTTGAAATGACAAAGTAGTTTACTCTTTGTAATTAGTCTTTTCTTCCTTCGAAAGATTCCACTACTAAACAACAAATTTTATCTGCAATTTGTTCTTCATCTATCTCTGGAACAAATTTGTAATTTAATTCCATAATTTCTTCTAATATTTGTTCAGCTTGTTTTAAATAAGAAGGATTTTTGAAAAATGTTTTTTCACAGTAATGATAAATATTTTTAAAACTTTCTGATTGGTTTACTGGGACAAAATCTTTAGGGTTAACTTTGAAGTTAATATCTGTATTAAGGTTATAGAAGTCAAATTCATAATCGATTTGATAAGAATTTAATATTTCTAATAAAAGCAATTTACTTCTAGTGTCTAAGATGTTTGCTTCAAAGATATTGTTGAAATAAACATATTCTAATTTTCCCAGTTCTTTACTATATTTGTTTAAAAAGAATTTACAAACATCAAAATTTAATTTGTATTTTTTAAATATTTGTACCAATACTTCATCTTTCGTAAGATTTTCTAATTCTTGATCACGATTAGAATTACTAAATCTTTTTAATTTTTCATATGTAACTTGGAAAAATTCTACATATTTATTAGGAATGAAATTTTTTCTTTCGTTTTCAACAATATTAAAAGCTTCTTGAAATTTTTCTTCACTGATTAGTTGGTTAATAATGGAAATTACGTCTTCGAAGTATTTGTCGTTCATTTATTCAATTATATTTTATGGCACCGGTTTAAATCTGGCGGATTTTTTTAGACAGATTCGTTGTTTTAATTATATTCTTTAATTTTTAATGCCAAACTTAGCACTAAAAGTTTGTAAAACGGTTGCTTCAGAAATGCCTGAGTTTTGG
>JAITFH010000032.1 GCA_031281465.1 Mycoplasmataceae bacterium
GCGGTGTTAGTTTCACAAGAAGTTGACATATTGGCAGAAGAAAATAAAGTGCCATCCAACTTTATATCATCTAGTTCTGAAAATTCAATATTGCCAAATGTCATATTTCCAGTATAAAGTTTGCCTCCTTCACTCATTTCGCTTTTTGCAAAAACTGTATTAGATAAATTAAGTGATGTTAAATTATCGAAATGAGCATTATTAAAAGTATGATATCCGGTAGAGATATCACATTCTTTGGTTGTCATATTTTTATCGGCAAAATTCATTTCTGATAAATCTAATGAAACAAGTGTGTTTAATTGTGCTTGTTCGAAAGTCTCAGATAGTGTACGGATTCGAGGAGGTTGTATTGGAATGTCAGGATTGGCTATACCGTGACCTGTGTCAATCGTTTCTATCCCTACTCCCATTTCACTACCTGCGAATGTGGCTTTAGATATTTTTAATTCTGCTAAGCCTGACAAATTTGCATTTGCAAAAATTTCTTTAGCAGAAGAAGTTGTTCCAGGAGTAGCTCAATTTGAAGTTCCAAAATCTAATTTAATCAAAGAATTTAAATCAGCATCTTTAAAAAGTCCATTTCCCGAATTACCATTCTCATCATGTAAAAAAGTTAAACTACCAAAATTAATTTCGAATGGTTTTCAAATATCGAAAAGTTTTTTGTGTGTAACATTTCCTTCGTCATCTTCATAAGAAAATGGTGTTACCGGATTAAATACACAATCTCCACTAATGTATTTAACATCTGATGATTTAGAAAAATCCAAAGCGTTATAGTGATTTGATAGAATTAACGGGTTTCAAATCACTTCATCTGCAAATCCAATAATTGTATCATTTATCCCTAACCCATCAGTATCTCTAAATTTAAAAATACTGGTATCTTCTATTGGAACATCAAGTGGTTCTTCTGTTCCAATAATAAGTACGGTTGTACCTAATACTTCTTCTTCATATATAGCATCAATAGTGATGGTTTCAGGTTGAGTTAAAATCACATTAGATTTAACTGAGACAGTTAAACTATTATCAGAATTATCTACGTGAAAATCAATATTATCGTTTGGTTCATATTTTCATTCAATTAGTTTATTTCCTACACCTTCAACGGTAAGTTTGACATTATCGTCTGGACGGCATAAAATTCCATCAATTGTGTTTGTTTCTCGCTTAATTTGTGGAATTCCAGGAATTATCATTTCTGGTTTACATTGTGTTAATCAAGCGGTAAAAGCAATAATCCCAGCTCCAGCAAAAACACTAGCAGCTATGTTGAAAGACAATTTTTTTTTTTTTTAGATAAATACATTAAATTAGCCTAAAGTGTCCTTAATTTTAATTTGTGGAACTTGTAAGAAATTATATGTTCTTCGAAAACTTTCATGGTTAGTTCAATCTACTACTTTCAAAAAAGATAGCAAAACAGAATTTAGGTTGTAGTTTTTAAGATAACTTCGTTAAAAGTATGATCCATAGGTGTCGATATACCTCCCGTCATATCGTTTATTGAAAATAATGATTCCAGTTCGGATTCCAAATCTTCAATATCTTGTGATGTTACCATCTCTAATTTGGCATGATCAAAAGTATGACATCCTGTATAGACATTACCAGAAACAGAAATTTGTTTAGCACCAAATTTTGCATACCTTTTAATTTCACGAAAAAACATATTTCGAGTTTCTAATTTATTCATCGTAGCATTTTGGAATGTGCAATATGCGGTGTACACAGAACCAGAAACACTCATCCCTTTTATAGCGAATACCGCATCAAATAAAGATAAAGTCATTAACTGAGGCAAATAAGCTAAATCAAAAGTATGAGCTGCTGTATAAACATTTGTATTTCCTTTCGCCATCCCTTCACAAGCAAGTACCGCTCCTTTTAAATTTAAATGTAGTAATTTGTCATAAAATTTAGCATCATAGAAAGTTTTATAAGCAGAGTGTACTCCGTTTTCTACACTATTATCTATTCCTGAGTCCATATCTTCACAAGCAAATACCGCTCATCCGAAATTTAAATCGCTCAAATGCATCAAATTTGCATTTGCAAAAGTTTCGTTTGCAGAATATTTTGTTCCAGGAGTAGCTCACACGGAGTGGTTAAAGTTAATAGAAGTAACATTTCTCAAATCTCAATCTTTGAAAATTCCATTTCCAGATTTACCTTCTTCGTCGGACAAAAAAATTAAATTCCCAAAATCAATTTTGACAAAATTTCGTGTATAGATGAAATTGTTATCATCAGCGGGTTTAAAATTAAAACTTTCTGAAACATACAATTGCTCATCGCAAATAGAAAAATCTAAAGAATTGTAATTTAATCATGAATTATCCATTTGTTTTGTACCTGTAATTACTTTAATATTTCCATTAGCAGTATTTCGAGTTTCAAACTCGAAAAATCTGCCATCTATTGGTAATGCCTTAATCTCTGATTTTCATCTGACACTCTGAAAAATATCCGTTCCAAAATTGACTTCTTGGGTGCCAATATCATCAACTTCATAAATACCTTTACCTACTACTTCATTTTCAGATATACAGCTCATTGTAGCTTGTCGGAACGTTTCATCGGCGGTATTTGCTCCGTTTTCATGAGTCATGTGATTCGAAGCAAATATTGCGTGCTTTTTTCCTTTAGATAATACTAATTTAGTTAAAGAAGAAAAATTCACTTCACCAAATGTTTCGCATCCAGTCTGAATACCGCTTCCTTTAAGATCCGGAGCGGTAGACATATAACTTGCTGAAAAAATCGTGGTTGATAAATCTAAAGTTTCTAAATTTTCCATTTTAGCATAATAAAAAGTTTGCATTGCGGTATAAATTGTTGTTTTTCGATTTGTCATTTCTCCTACCGCAAACACAGCTCCCTTTAAATTCAATTTTTTCAACTGCGGCATATAAGCACCATAAAAAGTACCATCTGCTGTGGAAATTTGCTGTCATTCTGCAGTAGCTATCGTACTCATATTTGGTGCCGCAAAAATTGCATTTGACATATCTAATTGCATTAGATTGGATAAGTCTGCTTCGTAAAAAACAAAGGTTGCGGAAAGGCAAGTATTTTTAGTAGCTCACACAGAATGATTAAAATTTATCGTTAAAACGTGGCTTAAATTAATTCCACTTAAATTGTAATTAAATAAATGTTCTCCAGTTCTTCATTCGGGACGATTTGCGTCGGGTAAATACTCATTTAAAATAACCATGTCTCCAAAATCGATTTTTTGTAATTCTTCTCATGAGTTAATTACCGCACCATGGTCTTTTTTGTTAAAAGAACAAGTACCACCAATATATTTAGTGTGTGCTGTTCCATTAGAATCCTGTCAAGTAAAATCTAGTGCATTATATGGAGCAAGCGGAGTTCCGGTTTTGCTTTCATAAGCTTGTTCTACTTCAGGACTAAACCCGGTAATTGCCGACACAAGCACCCCGTCTTCATTCGCTTCCTCAGCAAATGAGAAAAACTCGGTTGTAATAGGAACGGGAACAAAAACTATTTGGAAAAGTGTATTCCAATATGTATCAACATCTGATTTCTTATCCCCACCGATATATTCATTTCCTTCTTCGGACATTACTTCGTCCGGTATCTCGAAAACACCTTGCCCTACAATTGTGTTTTCAGCATCTTTTTCAGGTATATTTGATAAATCAGCATATTCGAATGTTTTGTAACCGGTATATGAATCTCCGGCTACTGTCATTTTCGCTGCTCCAAATATTGCTTTATTATCTTCTTTTTCTAAATATGCTTCATTTACATTGGACATTACAGAGCTATCAAATGTTTGACTGCCAGTATAAACATATCCTGAATTAGTCATTTCTGGTACTGCAAATATAGAATTAGATAAATCTAAAAGAGTTAAATCAAGTAAACTTGTGTTATAAAAAGTTCTGTAAGCGGTATGAACATCTGCTTCGTTAGACATTCCATCTGAAGCAAAAATTGCCCCATCTAGATTTAGTGTAGTTAAACTTGGTAAATCTGTATTGGCAAAAGTAGAATCGGCAGTACGGATTGGTGTATTTCCATCTTTACCACTAGACATACCTTCTACTGCAAAAGTTGCATCAGACATATCTATCTCTCTTAAACTTGATAAATTGGCATTATCAAAGGTATGCGAAGCCGATGAATTTGTACCTTCACTAGCTCAAACTGAATCACTATAGTCTATTCTTGTAACTGTGTGTAAATCACAGTTTTCAAATATTCCATTGCCAGATTCTCCTTCTTCATTCGGTAAATAAGTTAAGCTTCCAAAATTTATTTCCGCTACTTCTCAATCATCGAACAATTCTTCTGGAAAACTAAAATCGCCACTCACATATTCGACTTCATTTCCGAATGAATCGAAATCTAAAGTATTGTATTCTTTTAGTTCGTCAAAACCCACATCCTCATCAAATCCTAAAAGCATATCTTTTATTCCATTGTCATCTTTGCTACCGAATTCAAAAAACTCTTTTGGAGCAGGAGTTGGTATGAAAGAACCAATAGGAATATCAATACTTGTAGTTACTTTGTTGCCATTATCTTCGGTAATGATAGCGGTGATGTTTATTGTTGAATGATTAACAATAACTGATTCTGAAACCACTTTTAACTGTAAAGTGTTTTCTGAAGCTGGTTCAAGATTAATGTTATTAAAATTTATGGTGCTTGTGTCATATCACCATTCAATTCTATCAGTAGGAACTGTTTTTCCAGATTTACTTTTAACGTTTAAAACAATATTTTCCGCAGGTTTAGCTAATGCTCCATTAGCAGTAGTGGTATTGTTTACCTTTTTCTCGATAATATAATCGTCGCTTTTTGTTTGGGATTTTATATTAGTAGAGTTTAATTGCCAAACAAGGATCGCAATCAAACCTAGTCCAATAAATAAACCTAGGAGACACCAAAGAAAATTTAAGAACCCAATTTTTTTTTTTTAGTTTGTCCCATATTTGTATTATACGAATTACATTAGTATATAGGGTTTTAAGCGAGGAGTTCTGTAAAAATAGAACCCAAACAGAAAAACAAAAATTGCTACTTAGTAGAATGATTTTCAAGATGATTGTTTAAGTTTTTGACAAACCGAAGTGTATATTTTACCACCGTGGATAGAACATTTTTGACATTTGTGTTAAAAATGTTCCATATAATTCAAACTAATGAAACAAATAATTCAAACTAAATATTTAGAAGAGCTAAAACTATGAAAAGATGTTCGTAGAATTAAAATAATAACAGGTGTTCGAAGGAGTGGAAAAACTACGATTTTACGGCAGTTTATAGAAATATTAAAAAAAGAGTTTGATATTCGTATGTCGCAAATATTTGATTATGATTTTAATAACCCAAAATTTCTGAACTACACATATATGGAACTGTATGACGAAATTGTCGGGAATGCTATTCAAGACAAAACCAACTATGTTTTTCTTGATGAAATACAAGATATTCCGGAATTTGAAAAATGTGTAATAGGGTTATTTGAACATCGAACTTTAAAATTCGACATCTATATTAGTAGTTCTAACTCTAGAATGTTTTCTGAAGAATTAGCTACCTTGTTTACTGGTAGAGGAAAAGAGATAAAAATCCTTCCCTTGTCTTTTAAGCAATACTACGAGTATGTAAACAATATTTCTGAGTTGGATGCATTCAAAAGGTATATGAAATATGGCGGTTTACCATTAATAGTAGAAAATTGAAATAACGATAAAATGGTTGAAGATGATTTGTCTATGGTTTTTAACGATTCAGTAACCAAAGATATTAAGTTTCGTCATTCAATTGGTAACTATACAAACTTCAAAAACATCGCAAAATATGTGTTTGAACACATTGCTCAATATATTTCTATCCATAACCTTGTTTCTTTTATTAACGCTAATAACAAAACAAAAATATCTTACAATACAATTGCTAGATATTTAGAATGGATGCAAGAAGCGTTATTACTGTATAAATGTCAAGTTTATAACTTTGTAGAAAAAAAGGTTCTACAAACTACTTCTAAATACTACAGTGTTGATACTGGCATTCGAAATTCGGAAAGTAAATTTAAAAATATTAACTCTGGTTTTCAATTAGAAAATGTTATTTATTTAGAACTAAAACGAAGAGGGTATGAAGTACATGTGGGAAAATTGAGAAACGGAGAAATTGATTTTGTTGCAGAAAAATCTAAAGAAACTTTATTTATTCAAGTTACAGAAAAAATAGATTGGGATCAAGTTACAGAAAAAATAGATTGGGACGAAAAGTCAAAAAACTACAAAAGAGAAATAGGTACTTTAGAAGTAATTAAAATAAATGAACCAAAAATAGTTCTTTCTTTGTTTGATCTTACACAAAAAACAAATACCGGAATAAAAGTGATGAATGTTATCGATTGGTTATTAGAAAAAGAATAGTTTTAGTAAATGATTAATTATTAAGGTGTTAAAAACAAAAATTGAACCAGAATTGAAAAAATTCAACTAGCTCATAAACTTCAAATACCGTTTACAATTTTGGGTTAATGCCTATTTTTGTAAACGTTAAATCGGTTTTTTGTCAAATATCGTTTACAATTTTGGGTTACTGCCTATTTTTGTAAACATATAATTAGCTTATGGAGTTTTACTACAGACATAAATATGTTGAGAAATTATTAAGCTATAAGGATGTCCACTATATTAAAGTTTTAACAGGAATTAGACGTAGTGGGAAATCAACAATTTTAATTCAGTATAAAAACAAATTAATTGCAGAACATGGAATTTCTGAAGAACAAATCATCGAGTACAATTTTAATAATCCATTTTTCTCTCGATACAACTATTTGAAATTGTATAGTGAAATCGTTAATCGTGCAGTTAAAAACAGAATCAACTATGTATTTCTAGATGAAATTCAAGATGTTAAAAGTTGAGAAAAATGTGTAATAGGTTTGTTTGAACATAAAGAACTAAAATTCGACATTTACTTAACGGGTTCTAATTCTCGTATGCTTTCAAGTGAACTATCAACACTTTTAACTGGACGTGCTAAACAAATTAAAGTTTTTCCATTAACATTTAAAGAATTTGTCGAAGCTTCTAAGAACACAAAAAACATATACGAAAGTTTTCATGATTATGCAGAAATTGGTGGATTAGGATTAATTATCCCAGATATCAATAATATTGAACGAGCAAAAGAAAATTTATTAGATGTTTTACAAGATACAATAAGGAAAGATATAGAAAATAAGCATCATTCAACAAAAAACATTTCTATTGAAAAAACGATAAAATACGTACTAAATAACATTGGAAAACCGATTAGCAGTCATAAAACCGTTCAACATACTAATGTAAATAGTGAAAGTAAAATTAACCATGTCTCTTTTGCACGGTACTTAAAGTGAGGAACCGATGCGATGATTTTGCAAAGAGTAGACTACATAGATAAAAAAACTAATTCGATTTTAGATACGAGTGGAAAATATTATGCCGGAGACATAGGAATTTTAAATTCGATGACAAATTTTAAAGATAGTACCTTAGGAGCAAAATTAGAAAACATCGTGTTGTTAGAACTACTTAGTCAAGGATGAGAAGTTTACACTTTAAAAGTTTATCAAAAGAACACAGATAATAAAGAAATAGATTTTGTAATAAAAAACAAACAGGTAATTAAATACATTCAAGTTACCCATACATTGAATAACGCTAATAAACATCGTGAAATTGATAATTTGTTACAATTCAAAAATGCTTACGAAAAAATATGCATTTTTTTAAACAACGAGAGTGATAATGAAAATGATGGAGTTAGAAGAGTTGATTTAATAAGATGACTGCTAGGCGATGAAAAAATTTAATAAAAGAACCGTTAAATATGTTTGTAAAAAGTTAATCATTATTGCATTTTAGGATAGATATTTACACATAAAAAATATTTTAAGAGCTTTATGATTAATTCTTTAAACTATCAGAAACGGGTAGTTTGTTATGATTTATACTTTGCATAAAAGAAATTATTTGACTTTGATAAAAAATATAACCGTTACAATTAACCGAAAATGAGCTATTAAAACAATTAAACCTTCTAGTTAATTCCAAATATAGGTATATATGTTTTACCTATTAATATTTGATCTGCAATTCAAAAAATATAGTAAAAATTCGCAGTAAACAGCTATCTCAACTGCGAATATTTACTTAAATGGTAAAAATTCGCAGTAAATAAGAATATATACTTAGAATTTTTACCGTATAATGAAATTATGGAAGTATTGAGAACCAAATATTTGGATATTCTTAAAGAAGAAAAAGATAGTAATTTTATTAAAATACTAACTGGAATAAGACGAGTTGGCAAATCAACTATCTTAGATCAGTTTAAGCAAACGTTTTTAAATAATGAAAATATTATTGAATTAAACTTTAATGAAGCAGAAAATGTTGAGAAGTACAATTGAAAAGCATTACTAACATACATAAGAAGTCAAAGTAAACCAAATGTTACTAATTATGTTTTTCTTGATGAAATCCAAGAAATAAAAGAATTTGAAAAAACAATAATTAGTTTATTTGAAGATAAGAAAGTAAAATATGATATTTTTATTACTGGTTCTAATTCTAGAATGTTCTCTACTGAACTTGTCACTTTATTTACAGGAAGAACGATGGAAATACAAGTTTTACCTTTCTCGTACAAAGAAATTGTAGAAAGCACCTTAATCGACAAAAGCACTGATAATTTTAACACCTATCTTTTACAAGGAGGTATCGGTTTGGTTATCTCCTCTTACAACAATTTCTCCCGATTAAAAAAACTTTTAGAAATTGTCTTAGTTGGTTGCATTGAGAAAGATATAAAAATTAGACATCGAATAAAATATATTCAAAACATCCGAGCAATCGCCGAGTATTTGTACAACCATATTGGCAGAAATATATCAGCTCTAAATTTAGAAAATTATTTAAAATCCAATAAAGAAACTAAAATATCTGCTAATACAATTTGAAACTATTTTAATTGACTTACAGATGCTTTTTTATTCTATAAAGTTAGGTATTTTAATTTGAAAGGTAAAAGCATTTTGTCTACAAAAACTAAATATTATGCTAGTGATTTAGGCTTGTTAACTATTGGCACAAACGATGCATTATCTTTCAACTTAGGTTATCGTTTAGAAAATGCTGTTTTCTTAAAACTAATCGAAGAAGGTTATCAAGTTTATACCGGACAAGATAGATATGGAAACGAAATAGATTTTGTTATTAAAAAAAACAATGTAATCAAATATATCCAAGTATGTGATAAATTAAATGATGATAATTTTTTTCGCGAATCTTGAAGTTTGTTAAATATGCACGATGGAAACGAAAAAATAATTATCACATTAAGTATTGAAGTATCAGATACAAAAGGAATAAAAATGGTTCAAATGGAAGATTTTTTATTAGATAAAGTAAAAGTTTAATTCAGAATATATTAACTCTTTAATTTCTTAAAATAACTCAAGAAGGAACGGATATTTTGCTACTTATACTTAAGTATAGGAAAATATTTTGTAAAAATTTCACCACACCAAAATATTTTTTTATATAATCATATCAATAATGATATTAGTAAACCTACTAAAGAATAAGAAGAGCAAGAAGTAATTCTTATCTTTTGTCAGGTTCAAAAATTTAAAAAAATATAAAAGTGAGCAAAAGATAAGTAAAAAAATCTTTTCTTTTATATAAATTTAAATTAACTATGTCAACAAATAATAATCAAAACAATCAAACAATAAACTTTACCAAAATGCACGGATTAGGTAACGATTACATCTATATCTATGCTCAACCCAATTCTATCCCTAATCTAACAGATTTTATCATTAGAGCTAGCGATAGACATTTCGGAGTGGGAAGTGATGGAGTAATTTTCATCACTCCATCTGAAGTAGCAGATTTTACTATGCATATGTACAATGCTGATGGTACTCAAGCAGAAATGTGTGGTAATGGCATTCGATGTGTAGGAAAATATGTATACGATAAAGGTTATACAAACAAACAAACTATCACCGTTGAAACCCTAGCTGGTATCAAAACATTAGAATTAACTGTTGATAACAATCTAGTCTCATCAGCAAGAGTAAATATGGGAAATCCTATTTTAGAACCAAATTTAATCCCAGTTGTAGCTCAAACTACACCGGTTTTAAACTTACCAATTCAAATTCTAGACCGTACATTTAATTTTACCTGTGTTTCTATGGGAAACCCTCATTGTGTAGCAGTTATCAATCAACCAGTAAAAGAATTTGAATTGGAAAAATATGGACCAGTTACGGAAACTGATGTACATTTTCCTAGAAAAGTAAATGCAGAATTCGTTAATGTCATCAATCGTAATAATGTAGATATGCGAGTTTGAGAAAGAGGAGCTGGAGAAACATGAGCTTGTGGAACCGGAGCTTGTGCGGTAGCTGTTGCTTGCATCTTAAATAATCTAGTGGAAAGAAATGTTAACATTCATTTACTAGGTGGAGATTTAAACATTTTCTGAGATCAAGCAACAAATAATGTTTATATGACAGGACCTGCTACAACTGTATTCGAAGGGCAACTCAAGCGTAGCTAATTAAACCCAATACTATTTATTAAAATTCAATTTTAGTATTAGTGTTTTCTAAAACTTGTTTTCCAATCTAACAAGTAAAACACAGAAAGAAAATAAAAGGAAAAATACAATGATACAAACTAATAAAAACTATAACACACTAAACAAATATGCGAAAAACAATGTTTTTCGTGAAGTAAGCTTACGTACAGAAAAATACGTAGCTTCAAATCCAAGACTACCAGTAATTAAAATTGGTATTGGAGATGTTACTCGTCCATTACCACAATGCGTACTTGACGCAATGCACAATGCGGTAAATGATATGGGTAATATGGCAACATTTAAAGGATATCCACCTGATTATGGATACAGCTGATTAATTGAGAAAATATGTCAATACGATTTTCAAGCTCGTGGCATCAATATTGAACCATCTGAAGTATTCATCAGTGACGGATGTAAAACTGATATCTGTAATGTATACGATATTCTAGGAGATGGAAATATCGTTGGAATTACTGATCCAGTTTACCCAATCTATTTAATAGCTGATGTATTAGTGGGACATGCTGGAGAATACAATGAACAAAATAGAACTTTTTCTAATATTGTTTATTTAAATTCAACTGTAGAAAATAACTTTTCACCAGAAACTCCTAATACTCATGTAGATTTAATTTGAATATGTTCTCCAAACAACCCAACTGGTAGCGTATTAACTTTACAACAATTACAAGCTTGAGTTGATTATGCGATCGCTAATAATGCATTAATTATTTATGACGCTGCATATGAAGTATTTTTAGGAGACGAAAATCCTGATTTACCACACTCAATTTACCAATGTCAAAATGCTAAAAGATGTTGTATCGAACTTCGTTCTTTTAGTAAAAATGGTGGGTTTACTGGAATTCGTTGTGGATATGCTATCGTTCCAAAAGAAATTTCTGTAGCTGATGGTAGTCTAAATGCTTTATGAGCTTCAAGAACTTCTAACAAATCAAACGGAGTATCTTATATTACTCAACGTGGAGCAGAAGCAATATTCTCTCCTGAAGGAAGACAACAAGTCCAAGAAAACATTCAATACTATAAAAGAAATGCTAGGGTATTGTTTGATGGATTAACTAATTTAGGATTTGCTTGTTCAGGTGGAGTTTATTCTCCTTATGTATGAGTGAAAATACCAGCAGGAACAACTTCTTGAGAATTTTTTGACCACTTATTAAATAACTTCGGAATCGTTTGTACACCAGGTTCTGGTTTTGGAGCTTGTGGAGAAGGATATGTTCGATTCTCAGGTTTTGGAACTTATGAAAATACACAAGAAGCAGTACAAAGAATGATTGATGGAGGATTGCATGCTTAAAATAGGAAACGTTCCAGTTAATCAACTAGTGGAACAGTTTGGTTCACCTTTGTATGTTTATGATGTACAAATCATGCAAAGAGCAATCGATGAATATAAAAAAAACTTCGTAAGCAATAATTTTGCTACAGAAATTTTATATGCCTCAAAAGCTTTTACTTGCAAAGCAATGTTTAAATTAATCCAACAAAACAACTTAAGCTTAGATGTTGTTTCTGGAGGAGAAATTTATTTAGCTTCTACTATCAATTTCGATCCGAAAAAACTTTTCTTCCACGGAAACAATAAACCAAGACACGAAATGGTAGAAGCTTTAAAATACGGAGTAGGAACTTTTTTCGTTGATAATCAACCAGAATTAGATTTACTTATTCAAGTATCTAATGAACTACAAATTAGTACTGATGTAATTATCAGAATTAATCCTAAAGTTGAAGCACATACTCATGATTATGTAAAAACTTCAATTATTGATTCGAAATTTGGAATTAGTATGGATTACACTGAACAAATTGTGGCAATGATTAATGCTGTTAAAAATTCTCAGTATTTGACAATGCGTGGATTCCATGCTCACATTGGTTCACAAATCTTTGAGTACAACGGTTTTGAAATTGAAATCGATAATATGGTAAGATTTATGGCTAACATTAATCAATTAACTAATAGTGAGTTTTCTGTTCTAGATTTGGGTGGTGGATTTGGTGTCAGATATACTGCTGCTGATCAACCAAAATCTTATACCGAAACTAGTAGAATTTTAATTGAAAATGTGGAAAACGCTTGTGCTAAATACCATTTAAATCTAACTAAATTAATGATTGAACCAGGAAGAAGTATTGTGGGTGAAGCTGGATATACTGTATATACAGTTGGGTTTACCAAAAAAACTGATACTAAACAATGATTGTTTATTGATGGAGGAATGGGAGATAATATCCGTCCTTGTTTATATGGTTCAAAATATTATGCAGAAATTGCTAATCGGGAAAATGAACCAAAAACTGAAGTATATGAAGTTGTGGGAAGATATTGTGAATCCGGAGATTTTATTATCCACGATTGTCCTTTACCAAAAGCACAAACCGGAGATTTAGTTGTAGTACATACTACTGGGGCTTATGGATTAACAATGGCTTCTAACTACAACATGGTTAACCGTTTACCAGTAATCTTTGTTAATGGTTCAGAAGCTAAAATGGTGGTAAGAAGAGAAACTTACCAAGATCAAACTGTGAGGGAGTTGGAATAAGTATGCATATTGGAGTTGTTGGCGCCACCGGGATGGTTGGTAGAAAAATAATTGAAATCTTACAAGAAAAACATATTCAGTTTGATAGTTTAACACTTTTTGCTTCTGCACGAAGTGCTGGGCAAGAAGTTATAGTTAATGGTCAAGCATATACGATAGTAGAGTTAAATGAAACAAATATTCAAAAAGCTCAATGCGATTATGTATTAATGTCAGCTGGAGGAGAAGTTTCTAAAACATATGCCCCAATTTTTGTGCAAAACCATGGAATTGTAATTGACAATTCGAATGCTTGAAGAAGGGATGAAAACGTACCTTTAGTTGTACCACAAGTAAACGGCGAATTAGCTTTACAAAACCAAGGTATTATTGCTAATCCTAATTGTTCAACCATTCAACTAGTAACTGTGTTGAATCCGTTAATTCAACAATTAGGATTAGAAAGAGTGGTAGTTTCAACTTATCAATCAGTATCTGGAGCCGGACAAAATGGATTAAAAGATTTACAAGAAAGTAATGCTGGAGAAAATCTTAAAAAATTCATTTATCCAATTAAAGACAATTTGATTCCGCATAT
>JAITFH010000010.1 GCA_031281465.1 Mycoplasmataceae bacterium
TTTTGTGCATATTTGGAACAAAACGATATTTTTGATAATTTTGTTCGTTATAATGTGATATGTAAGGAGTAAATATATGTCTAATGTAAATGACGAAAATAAAACAAAAACAAAAACAATTAATGGCAAATTTGTCAAGGTAGAAAATAACAAAAATCTAGATGGAAAAAAATTTGTTGCGGAAATAGAAGTACGCAAAGGCGGCGGAATCCCAAGACCAAAAATGCCTGCTTGATTTAAAGACTGGGCTGCTTTTGAATTCAAACCTTTTTGTGAAGAGACTAAAGCTAGCATCGGAGAGCTAAAAGCAGACGTTAAGGTAATGAAAGCAGATATTGTAGAGTTGAAAGAAAACGACGAGGTGATGAAAGCAGATATCGAAGTGTTGAAAAAAAACGACGAAGTGATGAAAGCGGATATCGAAGTGGTAAAAGCGGATGTCAAAGTGCTGAAAGAAAACGACAAAAAGCAGGATGAAAACATTCAAATGATATTTGAAATTTTAGATAAGAATAATATTAAGTAAAGTATTTGAGTTTGCGCAAGATTAACTACAGTGCCCGAGTACCAACACTCTATTTGCTTTTGTTTATCCATTTATCAATTTACCAAATTTTAAAATTTCAACAAAATTTGGTAAATTGATATATAAAACTTTCGGTATGAATTTCTACTATAGAAAAAAATATATTGACAAGCTACTCGAGCTAAAAGACAAAAAATATGTTAAAGTATTAACTGGAATTCGATGAAGTGGTAAGTCAACAATTCTATCTTTGTTTCAAGAGAAATTATTGAAAACAAAATCAATATCTAAAAACCAAATAATCGAATACGATTTTAATAAGATAGAACTACAAGAAATTGCCTACAAAGAACTGTGTTATCAAATCAAAGCTAAAGCACAAAAAAATAAAGTTAATTATGTATTTTTAGATGAGGTTCAAGAAATACCTTCTTGAGAAAAATGTGTAATTAGTTTGTACGAAGAAAAACAAATAAAATTTGACATCTACATCACTGGTTCAAATTCTAAATTATTGTCTACCGAATTATCAACCCTTTTAACTGGTAGACATCGTGATATTAGGGTTATGCCATTATCCCTAACGGAATTTGCTGATGTAAGCCAAAACCCTAGCTTACGTGATGCATTTGCTAAATACATCAATATAGGAGGGTTAGGGATAATCATCCCTAATATCAATAATGAAAAAGAAGTAAATCAAGATTTGAGAATGGTTCTTGAAGATACTATTAACAAAGATATCAAATATAGACACAGAAACAAGAATAACACTTTAATCAATCGTTTGATTGAATATGTTTATTCAGTGATTGGAAAACCTGTTTCTTCTGTCAATATAGAAAACTATTTTAAAAGTAATAAGATAGATATTACTCGCAAAACAATTGATAGCTATCTCAACTGAGCTTGTGATGCAATGCTTTTGTATCGGGTTAACTATTTTAATACTAAAACCAAAACAATCCTAAAAACAGCAGGAAAATACTATGCTGGGGATTTAGGATTGTTAAGTGCAAACATTAAGTTTAATGATGCAATTTATAGTTTTAAAATAGAGAATTTAGTATTTTTAAAATTTATTGAATTAGGATATGAAGTTTATACTAGCCAAATTTATCAGCCAAATAAAGCAAATAAAGAAATAGATTTTGTAGCAATCAAAGATAAAGTAATCTCTTACTTTCAAGTATGTGAAACTTTAACGGATAAAAATTATGAACGAGAAATAAATAATTTGTTATCGATTAGAGATGGTAATTCGAAAAATCTAATTGTTTTAAATGATACAAGTACTAAAGGTGATTTAGATAGAGTAAAGAGAATTGGACTGATAGAGTTTTTGACTCGAGAAGAGTAAATAGGAGAACAACTAAAAATAGCCAATTTACCAAAGTATATTTCGGTAATAAATGTGTATCTTTTTTTAACACAAAACAGAATTATCATATTTAGCGCAAAACCGAATTATCATATAATCATACATAAAATGCATCCAGTTTTAGGTATATTAATAGGTTTAGTCCCAGCAGTAGCATATGGTTGTATGATGCCTTTTTCTACAAAAATTGGTGGAACAACACAACAAAAAACTTTAGCAATTACATTTGCTTGTTTCGTTGTAGGTGTGATTACGATGATTGTTGAGTTTGCTACAATTGGACTAGATTATTCTAGTCCACAAGCGATTCTATTTTTCTTCATTGCTTTAATTAGTGGGTTTTTCTGATATATGGGTTCATTCTATGAATTTAAAGCAGTAACAGCTGCTGGAGTAAGTAAAGCTATGCCTTTTAGTATGGTTGGACAATTTGTTACTGTTACTTTAATATCTGCTTTCTTTTTTGGAGATTGACTAATTGTTCCACAAGAACAATTGTTCTTAGGATTAACTTTCATTTTAGTAATGTTAGTGGGAATAGTATTAATTTCTATGAACCCTAATGTTTCTTATGAAGCACCAAAAAAAGATTTTATTGCTAATGTAGCTAAACCAAAAAGTAGTAGTTTTAAATTTTATTTATACATCGGACTTTCTGTGGTTGGCTTTTTACTATACTTCCTAATTCCTGAACTAATTAACAAATTAGGACAAAAAAATATAGGAGATCAACCAAACTGATTGTATGGAGGAGAATTCTTCGTTAACCCTAATACAGAGTTTGATAAAGGAATGATGTTCCCTCAATCATTAGGTATGTTCATTGCTGCTGGAGCAACAATCAGTATAACTACACTTATGAAAATGAGAAAGAACAACGTTTCTTTGGTACAAGAAGAAAAAGTTGTTCTTAACATTTTCAAAGATAAAAGAACTTACTTAAATTTAATACCAGGTTTGTTACAAGCGGTTGGTAACTTATTATTATTAGTTTCTATACTTTTAAACGGTAATACTATTGCTGAACCATTAACTAACTTAAGTGTAGTTATAGCTACACTATTAGGTATTTTCTATATGAAAGAGAAAAAAGTTCAGCCATATATGACAACCACTATCTTAGGTTTGGTATTGATAGTAATCGGTTCTTTAGCTTGTGGTTTTATGGATCTAGATTTAAGTATTGATCCTACACCTGAAGGTTAAAATCTTACATTAGGCCCCTAAAAGTGGAGAGTTTTCATCCATATTATACTTTTCTTTATCAGTTTTAAGCTTTTTTAAAAGTTCAGAATTATCAATATTGTGTTCTTTCATCTTTAACAAAAG
>JAITFH010000011.1 GCA_031281465.1 Mycoplasmataceae bacterium
CTTTTGTTAAAGATGAAAGAACACAATATTGATAATTCTGAACTTTTAAAAAAGCTTAAAACTGATAAAGAAAAGTATAATATGGATGAAAACTCTCCACTTTTAGGGGCCTAATGTAACTTATATATCACGAATATGGTTCCTAAGTTCAAACCGCTTTTTACTTTTTTCTACAGACTTATATAATTAGTGCGTAGAACATTTTGTTTCTCGATATTAACTATGTTATTTAAAAAATTCAATCTTACAATTATCACTTCAATTGCTGCAGTTGCCCTATTACCAGCTAGTTTTGCTTTCGCACTAACTAGCTGTAATGATAAACCAGTCAACAACACTTTAGCTATCCAAGACATTGGAAACCAGATAGGCAAAGTTGAACAAGAAGTTTCCTTCGCTCCCAAAGTTTTATTCAACGGTAATGAACTAACTGAAATTCCAGATAACACTACACTTTCTTTTTCTATTGCTCCAGCTTTACCTTTAACTTCAGGGTTAGTATGTAATCCTGATACAGGAGCTGTTACTGGAACTCCTTATGCTAGCTTACCTGAAACTAGTTTTATTATTACCGCAAGTTATACATTAGCTGATGGTCAAACACTAACCGCTAGTTCTAACTCTTTCAAAATTGAAATTATCGGTTTAAGTTTCCAAGGCAACTATAGTAATGTTAATGGGACATGTGGAGAAACAATCGTTCCTTCAACTCCTCCTTCACTTTTTTTCAAAGGTGAAGCATTAGTTCCAGCTGATGGAACATTAACTTATTCCATAAGTAATTCTGAACACTTTGATGATAATTTTATTTTTAATACAAACACCGGAGGAATCAGTGGAATACCAAGTGAAGAGTTTACTGATACTTTTACAGTTACAGCTTCTCTTTCAAGAACAGTAGATGGCAATCTAAAAACATATACAGCAACTAGCAACACATTCTCTATTACTATAGGTGCAGCTGATACTCCTGAAACTCCTGAAGAACCAGAAGCTCCTGAAATTCCCGAAGATACACGTCAAGCTGCTAATATAAATATAGATAGTTTTACTCCTCATATCGGATATCTTTATGTCGATAATTTGTGAACATTGCCTTCAGTTGCAGTTAGTGATACTAGTGACAATCCACTCGTTGAAGATGACGATTACATTCTTTCATGAGAAGCTTCTGCTGAATACCCTTTACCAAATGGTTTAACTATTGGGGAAAATCCAATATCAGAGGGCGAATGAATAATTTCAGGTACACCAACTGTAACAAACTCAGAACTACCAACAATATTAAAAGTTGTTGTTAGCGGTGACAACTATAAAGGCTCACAAGACCTTACTATTATTTTAGATATAGATGAATATGGTGTTGAAAACACAAATATAAAATTTAAACAAATAGGAATTTACGAAACTACCGAACTTGAATGTAAAATAGGTAACATAACACCTATTGCATATGAAATACAAACAAACTTTAATGGTACTGATATAACATCAATTGTTCCCGAAGAAGCTTACCATTTAGATTTCGATAACGATGATAACAATCAAGAATTAGAAAGTTTGTTCCATATAGAAAAAGAAAACAGCCAAACATTATTAGTTGGTTCTTTGTCTGATGCATTAGAGTACACTGATTTAACAAGTACAGATGAACAATCTTTTCCTTTCTCTGTTTCAGTTAATTACCAACCAGCTGGTGCTCCAACCCCTTATACAATAGAAGGAACAGGAAACATAGTAGCTAAAAATACTTTTACGCCAAGCACTTATATTGGTATTTTATCTGGAGCAGTAGGAACAGAATTAAACGGAAGTTATCGTCCATCTCAAGACTATACTTTTAATTATCACATCAAAGCATGGTGAGATAATAAATTTAACAGTCCTTGCTTTTCTTTAGTATACAAACTAGTAGAAAGCCAATATAGCATCACAGAATCTGATTTAAATCTCGGAATAAGTGCTGATCCATCTACGGGTGCAATAATAGGTACACCTACCGCACAAAGTAACGCTCATATATGAGTAATGGTTGAACTATATTCCGGAGAAAGTGGAACAGGAAACGTTATCGCTAGAAGTTGAATTCCTGGAGATTTAGGGTTTGTTTCAATGCCTTCTGACGAAGGATAAAATAAGAGTTTTTTCAACGTTTTAAATAGTTTAACCTATTTCAAGTGTTGCTCAACCTATCTCAAGCTTAATAAATTTAAAACTTCATCTACAATCTCTTCTTTTTCTTCTTTTCCCTCATATCATCTTAAAGCATTAATATGATAAATTTTTCATCCTCTACTTTCAACATAGTGTTGTTTGTAAAAGCTTTTTTCTTTCGCATTACTTTGAGGTGAAGTATCAAAAGATTCATTACAATCTATTGCTAATAATACTGTACCTTCTTTATTTTTAATCACAAAATTAAAAGGAGAAGTCTTTCGATACACTTGTTTTACTAAATCGTATTTTTCTTTATCTAATGCATTAATAAGTGTTTCATAAACATCATTTTCTAACTTCTGAGTATTATTCTGTTCTTCATGTTGTCAACTGTATTTTTTTTCATTCGAAGAAACAAGATAGTTGTTGAAAATATTTTGTACTTCTTCCGAATTAATATCCTGTGTCTTTGTGATATTTTCAACATACTCTAAGAAATCATGAAATACTCGCACGCCATTGCTTGAACTGTTTTTGTTTACTAATGATGAATGGAATGATTTAAAAACGTACATTTTTTCTCTAGAACGAGAAACAGCAACATTAATTCTATTTTCTCCTCCGCTCGCATTAATTGGCCCAAAAAAGTTTCTTAGTTTTCCATTTGTGTCTGGAGAATATGTAATAGAAATAATAATATTATCTCTTTCATCTCCTTGTACAGATTCTAAATTTTTAACAAACAACGAATCATCATCACCATTTTCTTTCGTTCTCTGCATTTCAATTAAAATGTTAGGATTTTTCGAAGCATCAAGTAAGTCTTCAATAAGTTTCTTTTGGGTAACGTTAAAAGTAATAATACCTATAGATCCATGGTTAGGAGTGTCAACTATTTCTTCTACTTTTTTAACAATCCTCTTAGCTTCTTCTAAATTATCTTTTCCATTTCAAGCAGAGTTTTTAAGATCTACTAGTTCTATAGCAAGTTCATCAACTTTCGGAACATTAACAACTACTAATTTTCCATTATAAAACGCAGCATTGGAAAATTGAATTAGTTCTATTTTTTGTGATCGGTAGTGATAATTAAGCATAATCGCTTTATACTTTTTTTCTACATACTCAAGTAGCGAATTAGAATCCGCAAATTCTTCTAAAGATGTTGCACAGCTTTCTGAGTCTGCTTGTAGTTCATCGAAATCTTCTTCTAGTCCAGACTGAAAGAAAGAGGATGGACGAAGTTGTTGTTTATCTCCTGATATTACATGAGTTTTTCCAAGTGCTAGGATAGGCAAGGCACGCTCTACCGTAACTTGTGAAGCTTCATCAATAACGATGTAGTCAAATTTTTCTTCTTTAAAAAGTAGTGCTGCTATATCTGGACTAGTAATGATGACGGGGAAGCCAAAAGAAACAACTCTTTTATATTTGTTTAAAGCTCAGTCTATTCCTCTTCTCCTACTTCCTGAAGCATGACTAGCTAGTTCTGAAAATTCTTTTAAAAAACTACGATCATTACTACACATGTTCACTATAGCAGAAATGTTTTTATCATAAATCGCTTCGATATCTATCTTTATTTTTTTATTTAATAATTGTTTTATTTCATCTTTTAATCTTTTGCTATCAAATGTTATTCATCCTAAATTTTGTCTTCTGAATTTTAAGTTCTTTTTATATTCTAAAACTTCAGCATAATTAAAGTTTTCTCGGCCGTATTTATCGATAAAATTTTCTAATTGCATAATTGCAGGATTAGTTTTGCTTTTAAAATATTTATTATGCTCAACGATATTCATTTTTTTGATTACTTCTTTTTGTTCATTTGAAGCATTTAGTAAAAAATCAAATACTTTCTTATTAGCGATAAAAATTCTTTCGTAAGATTTTTTATTAAAGAAATTTATTTTAATTTTTTGTTTAACTTTACCAGTTTTTAGAAAATAAATTATTCTATTTTTATTGTCAGAATTAAGTTCAGATATCGAAAAATTATTCATTATGTTTTTAATACTTTCAACTTCTCTTGATGAGATATTGTGTTCAACCAAAATTTCTAGTGTTAAATTACAAAAATTTTGCAAACTTTTATGCTTTTCAATAAAGTACCAAAAATCATTTTCATTTTCAAACTCTTCAATTTTATTTATAGCTTCGCTTCAAGTTTTAAAAATAGGAAATTTTCTTTCGTTGTTTTTAATATACTCAAGATATTTTCTAGTATTTTCGCTATTCAAAAAACTATCGTATTTCACTAACTCTTCGAACTTTTTATCTAAGCTAGTATCATTTAGTGCTTTTTCTCACGAAGCCGAAGTTCTAGGAGGATTCTGAACTTTTCCTAAAATAACATCTCTTAGTTCTAAGATTTTACTGTAAAAAATAGATTTTTCATTCATGTCTTTTAAATCAAAGAAAGTTATTGCAAAAATGCCTAATTTGTTTAATCGTTTTTCAATTACTTCAGCAGCAGAATATTTTTCACTAACAAATAAAACTGAGTCATTTTTCGAAATAGCATTAGCAATGATGTTAGCAATAATTTGTGACTTTCCTGTTCCAGGAGGTCCTTGGATCACAGTATCTTCTCTTAATGCTTTTATTATTGCTTGTTTTTGGGTGTAATCTAATTCGGTAATTTGGCTTATCTCACTTTCCAAAAAGTCTTGCGGTTTTTCTAAAGATAAAGAAAATTTCTCATCTAATTCTTTAAAGAAATTTATTTCATTTTGGTTATTAATTAGTTTATTGTACAGTTCAATCAGAGAAATATTTCTAAAAGTAAATATCCCTAAAGTACAATAACTTTTAACCACATCTTTAAAACCATCAGTTGTTCCAGCAAGTTCTGCTTTAGAAACTGAACCATAAGCAAATGGAGTGAAGATTAAATTTTGAAAAATGTCTGCAATTTCTTTTTTTGTTTCTTCAGAAAATTCACATCCAATATTTTTATAAATTTCAATTGCATTTTCCACAAAACCTGGAGCAAACAAATCTAAAGTATCAATGTTAAATACATCAATATTTTTCTTATTTGCTACCGCTACTCGAGAAGCTAATACGTAATTTAATATTGGTTTAATAACTTTAGCTTGTTCGGTTAGCAAACTTAGTTCTAACGAACCGTTATTTAAAAGAGTTACTTTCGCTTTTCATAAAAATAATGGTGCACGATAAAATCCGTTAATCTCTGGAGCAGTTTTATCTTGATAACCGGTTACATACGGTCAACCAAAGTACAACAAATCAGTTCCGGTGTCTTTTGTTTTTCTTTCGTTGTTTTTATAAATTTTTACAGCTTTTTGGAATTCAACAACATTATCTTTATCCAAACTTATTTTTACTTTTTTACCGTGGAATAAAGAAACCATTTCTTCTTGTCCTAAAAAAGAAAGAACGTCCATAATGATAGCTGAATTACTAGCGATTTTTGTATAAAAAGATTGTGACATTGTTTCTGCAACAATCAACTTTTTCTGCAAACTTCTTAAGTAAACAACTACTTCTTTATTGGTTAAACCCATGTGTTTTATACATTATATAATGTATAGGTTTTTGACCTAAAATCCAGCGGCACAACTTAGGATAGTCTGGCTTTCTTTTTATAGTTTAAATATAGCCACTTATTTAATATAATTTAAATAAGCATCCGTGGCGGAATTGGCAGACGCGCTAGACTTAGGATCTAGTACTTCACGGTGTAAGAGTTCAAGTCTCTTCGGATGCACCAATATTACTTAATTAACATTTTTTTAATATAGCTCGCTTCCTCTGGATTAGTAACTATAAATTGCAAATGATAAGCTAAATCTTTCTTACTCATTTTATCGTATTTACTGTAGTCAGGAGCAGGTTCTTCTTCTTCAACTACAGGGAAACCTATTATTCTTTTGGTTTTCATTTTATATATGATTAATTATATATAATGCGGTTATGAAACTTATTGTTCCTCAAAGTACTTTAATTCTAAAGCACAAGATTTTTAGTAAGGGAAACATTATTTTTATTCATGGTTTTGGCTCTTGTAGTTTTAATGCCATTAAGCTATTAACAAACCTTTTTCAGAAGGGTTTCAACGTTTATGCTTTTGACTTACCTAATCACGGTAAAAACAGCGACTATGCTACACAATTAACAGTTGATGAATACATTAGTTTCTCAATACAAAAGATTAAATCATTCAATCTAAAAAAATTCTTTCTAATGGGACATTCGATGGGTGGAGGTATTGTTTCCTATATAGGAAGCGAATTTCCCACACAAATCAAAGGAATGATACTATTATCACCTTTTAATTATGGTGCAGCCATACATACAAAAAGAAAGATTGCTAGTTTCGGAATCAAACTCTTAGGTCCGTTCTCTACTTTACTTTCTCCTTGACTAAGTAAAAAACCAGATAATAGTTCGTTTAATCCAAAGAAACTATTTCTAGATTTATTCTCTGACGAAACGATTAACAAGATTAATTACCAATGTCCAAAGTATACTGGACCATTATTGGTAGTGGTAGGGACAAATGATATGGTAATTAATCCTGTATATACAAAAGAGTATTTTGACGAGAAAGAAAAAGATAACGCTAATTACAGTTTATATACAATTCAAAATTGTACACACTCCACTCAAGTTGGGGAAATTCCGGAGATTACAAACTTGATTGTAAAATTCTGCAAGAAGTATAAAAAATAATAATTACAGTAATCTGTTGTAGTACTCGATAATTAAGCTTGGTTTTAAATCAGGGTTTAATTCATTTAATTCTGGTAAACGCAAGTATTTTCCTACTTTTTTATCTAAATCAGTTTCCACAAAAGGAGCAGGCACGAATGCTGCTTTATCAACACCAGCAGCTAAAGGACTGTTTTTATATTTATCTTTAACTTCAATTACTGCACCTGGTTTAATATTCATACTAGGAATACTTTGTTTTTTACCATTAACAACGATGTGTCCGTGAGTAACTAATTGTCTAGCACCACGACGTGTTGGAGAAAAACCTAATCTATAAACTAAGTTGTCTAAACGAGATTCTAGTAATTGTAATAAATTTAATGTATTTGAACCTTCGATTTTTTTAGCACGAATAACAGTTAGTTTAAATTGAGTATCTGTTACACCGTACATTAAAGCAGCTTTTTGCTTTTCAACTAATTGAATTTTATATTCCGATGAAGTTCTGCTTTTTCTAGCACCGTGTTGTCCAGGTGGAGTAGTTCTCTTTTTTCCTTTGGAAAATTCTTTGTTATTTTCTAAAATAGAAAAGCCAAGACGACGAGATTTTTTGTTGATACTACCAGTGTAACGCATGTGTTTGTTAAAAAAATACAATTAAAATTGATGCAATTCTTGTTAAGATAGAGAGCTTTCGTTTTATACAGCTAAACTACTTTAATTCAGTTGCTCTTTATTTTTTTAACAATATTACAAAGCTGTAATTGTATGTTTACATTATATATTAATAATAGCAAATA
>JAITFH010000040.1 GCA_031281465.1 Mycoplasmataceae bacterium
TGCCGATTGTAAGACCAAAGTTCGCACCCCACCAAATTTAGATAAATAAAAAATGTCCATAAGGACTTAGTAGAATATTTGTACTAACAAAACATTCGAAAGGAACCTTATGAACACTAAATATTCTAAACATAAAAATGGTTGGAGATGCGATCATTTTAGAGAGCATGAACGAGGCAAGATAGAAGGGCTACTCAAATCAGGTTATTCCAAAAGAGCAATAGCTAGAGAATTAGGTAAAAGTGAAACAGCTGTAAGAAAAGAAATCAAAAGAGGAACGGTAGAACTACCTCGTCAAACACTTAATCAACCAATTATTTATGGTTACATTGCCGATACCGCCCAATGACGTTATGATTGTAATCGGAAACGTAAACGACACCTTAAAGCAGAACTACACCCAGAGACCATTAGTTTAATAGCCAATACTCTCGAAGAACATCGACAAACTAATAAACCTTGAAGCATCAATGCTTTGATTGGTAGAATGAATGCTTTCCCTCATGAATTTGGCAACCCAGAGACTAAATTTTGTTTTAAAACAATTTACAATTATTTACATAGCAAACGTGTTGAACAAATGAACAAAAAATACTTGTTTTACTATAAATTTAAGAAAGTTAAGCACCATCGACCAACTAAGAGACAAAAAGGATTGTCGATTGAAGAAAGACCAAAAATTGTTGATGAAAGGACCGAATTTGGTCACAACGAATTTGATACTATTAAAAGTGTTCGCGGTGATGATACTTGTTTATTAAATTTTATTGAAAGAATTAGTAGATTTTCACGATTAAGAAAAATGGAATCTTGTGATAGCAAACACACCATTTTAACCATTGATAAATTAGAGCGAAAAGGAAAAATAATTACTGGTAAGACATCTACAACAGATAACGGGCCAGAAGTTGCTGATGTAGAGGGTTTAGAAAGATCTGTAAAGAAAGGGAAACGATTCACTTGCTATTACACAAAATCATATTCGGCTTGACAAAAGGGTACAGTTGAACACTCTAATGGTATGTATCGCACATTAATTCCCAAGAAAACCAAAATTAGAGATTTAACCGAACAAGAAATCCAAGATATAGAAGACTGACATAACGACTATCCAAGAAAGCAATTTGGGTATAAAACTGCCAGAGAAATATATAATCTTCATGTACAAAAATTCTCAACTAAGTTTGATAAGTTTGAGAAACGGATGCGAACTTTCTAATTACAAATTACCTATTTTTTGCTTTCCATTAAACTTCATCGAGTTGTTATTGAATTCAAATTATTTAGTCGATACATAAAAATCTTTTCTTTCCACCCCTAAAATATTGTTCTTATTATTAATAAAAAAAGTTCTCTGAAGTATATTTGGAGAACAAGATTTATTTGGATTTTTACCAGTAAGTGGTGGTTTTTGGCAAAAAAATAAAAAATAAGGATTAATCCCCCCCCTACGTTGTTATAATGTGGTATGCTTTGCATATTGTTAAATTTAGGCATTGTAATATTCATTTTTTTGATGTTTTTTGGCATGAAATACATATACAAACAAAAACATCTTAACGATTATAAAATCAAAAGTAATTCCTCTCCCTACTGCTTAAAATACAACAATTTTTATAAATATTTTTTATTATCAATTTGAATATCATTAGTTGTATTGCAGCTTGTGTATATGATGGTTTTTGCCATTTACTATCATGATACTGCACTTTGACGTTACCTTTCTATTCATGTATGTAGCTTACCGATGTATTTGCTACCTATACTAATATTTAGTAATCCCAAAACGAAGTTACATCAAATCGTGTTCAACTTCACTTTCATTACTGTTTTTATATGTGCAGTTACTTTTGTAATAGGTTTTGCTACACCTAACATCTTTGACAAACAATGATACATTGATGACAAAACAGCAGTTTATTTTGCCTACCATACTTATATATGGCATAGTTTATTACTTTTATTATTTATCTATCTAGTAGTCTTTAGATTCGAAAGAATGTATAGTAAATTAAATTGACAACTCTTCATTCTTATCTTAATAGTCAATATTTATATTTTCTTTATGGCTCAAATATTGAGAGTTGCTGGATACGATAGTGGTAGTATTATATGAATTGAGTACAATCATGATTTACAACCTATCTTTGATTGGTGCAATCATAATCCATATATTACTAACACTGTGGTATTTTTTCTCACTTTAGCGGTTTACGAAGGTGTTTACTTTGCTTATTTTTATATTGAAAAATTTATTCAAAGACTTTATTACAAAAAACATTTTTTCAAAATAAAATCAATTTAACGTAAATTGCAAAATGTCAAAAAATGCTTGATTAGAGAAATCCAATAATAGCAATTCACTGTTTTGACATACATTCCTACGGAATGTATGTTTTTCCACGATGTCTAGTTAATCAACATAAAACAGGAAAGTTTATGTGTTTTATCTTTTTTAACTTGTAATGTTTATGTTTTCTCAGGTAGGGGAAACGAAAAGGGTGGACAATAACGTTTGCTCTTTTTTATTTACTTGAGTGGACATATTTGAAATTCTCTGTTAGTGTTTGTACGAATTGTTTCCAATTATTCAACTAATGCGTTATTAGTCGAATTAACATAACAAAAAAACCTAACCCATAATCGCTAAAAAATTTAAGGGTTCGCATATAGTAAATCTTGGATCATTAATAATTCATCAGGGCTACAACATTTAACAAAAGAAAGCAAGTGTTGAACTTGTTGAATTAATTGATTTTGGTTTTTCTTGGTTGCTCTGGCATGCTTTTTCCACGCCAAATTGGAGCAGTTTGGCAGGGGTGGCAGGATTTGAACCCACAACAAGCGGTTTTGAAGACCGCTGTTCTACCGTTGAACTACACCCCTATAACCTGGTAGGCGTATATTATATAAAAACACTATTTGTGGTTATGTTGATTTTTAAAATTTTTATTTCTATTATGACGGAATGGCTTGTTGCGAAAGCTGGAACGATCATTACTTTTACGGCCAAAACTTGGGCGTTCTTTCTTTCGAGGATTAGCAACTTGAACCCTTATATTAATACCGTTAATTTCCTTAAGGCCTTGGAAACGTTCAGTTAAATGATTTTTTAACTCAACAAAACTATAGGTATCTTTTACTCAAACGTCGGTAATATCAGTGGAAGGAATATCCAAAGTTTTGGCAACTGATTGTGATAATGAACGATTATCAAATTTGTCTTTACTACCAATATTTACAAAGAAACGAGTGGTGGGGCCAGAAGGTGTTGATGTTTTAGGCTGTCTAGTTGAAAAACTTTGACGTCGATCAGATTTTGAAAAACTTTGACGGCGATCAGACTTAGGTGGAAATTTTGATTTAAAATTACTTTGACGAGCAGGAGGTGGAGTATTCAAATCAACGCCTTCTACTACATGTTCAATTAATTTTTCTTTGGTTTCTTTTTCAATGGTTCGTAAATGATGATGTATGTCGTTATCAATTAATGTATAAGCATTTCCTGTCATTTGAGCACGAGCAGTTCGACCAATACGGTGAACATAATATTTCATGTCTTTTGGGACATCAAAGTTAATAACAGCATCAACACCTTTAACATCAATACCTCGAGCAGCAATATCGGTAGCCACCAATATTTGTATTTTGCCTTCTCTAAACGAGCGCATAACTCTTTCTCTAGCAGATTGTTTTAAATCACTATGCAAAGCATCAGCTCTAATCTTTTGGTCTCGTAGTTGTTGAACTAATCATTTAGCTTTATGGCGAGTATTAGTAAAAATTAAAACTAAAAAGAAGTGTTTGTCTTGAATTAATTTAGTAATGACTTCTAACTTTTTATGAGCTGGAGTTTTAATGTAATGTTGAGTAATGTTAGGGATATCTTTTTCAGCTATAGTAGCTTTAAAAAGTTCAGGATTTTTTTGATATTTCTTGGAAATTTCTAAAATATTTTTATCCATTGTAGCTGATAACAAAATGGTTTGATGATTGCCACTAGTCTTATGCAAGATTTTGTCCATATCATGAATAAAACCCATATCTAGCATTTCGTCGGCTTCATCCAAAACTACAGTTTTTACTTTTGTTAAGTTAATTGTTTTACGTTGTAGATGATCCAAAATTCTTCCAGGAGTGCCCACAATGATTTGTGGTTGTTCTTTTAACAATTGGAATTGTCGGTTAATTTTTTGTCCTCCATAAATAGATAATATTTTCAAATTGCCGATAAATTGGCCAATCTTTTGATATTCTGTTGTAATTTGCATTGCCAATTCACGAGTAGGGCACATTACTAGTATTTGGACAAAGTTTTCATTTGGATTAAATTGTTGCAAAGTAGGAACAATAAATGCACAGGTCTTGCCAGTGCCAGTAGGTGCTTGTCCGATGACATCTTTATTT
Source organism: Mycoplasmataceae bacterium (assembly GCA_031281465.1). Lineage (GTDB taxonomy): Bacteria > Bacillota_I > Bacilli_A > Mycoplasmatales > Mycoplasmoidaceae > Malacoplasma_A. Next base: position 4,408 of record JAITFH010000040.1, read on the forward strand.
AATAAAGCGACAGGGATAATTTGTTTCTGGATATCTGTCATTTCCGTATAATTCGCGCTCTTAATACCATCTAGGATGGCGGGTTTAATTTTTAGTTCGTTAAAATTCATTATTTAGCTTTCCGTTGTTTTTCAACACAGTGTATTATCGTGTTATATACCATTAAATGGTAATAATTATTTTATAGATTGAAAGAGTATACCAGTTTAATTCACATATTCTTTATATTAATACGTATACTTTTTCCACACACCAATGTGTTTAATA
>JAITFH010000059.1 GCA_031281465.1 Mycoplasmataceae bacterium
TTGATATAATAAAATTAATAATTTTTAAATTTCTGCTAAATGCAGGAAAACAGAATCATTCTTAATCTTTGTTGAAATGTTCGTCAGGATCGAATTCAGCACCAATCTTCTTGTGTTTAATTATAACCCCAGGAAGTTGGGCTAAAAACTCTAACAGTTCTTTAGGAAGTTTTTGTACATCAGGTACTTCAACTGATTTTACTTGCGATACAATGATCGATTTTTTTCGTTTCATAATGGAATGTGCCTCCATCTATATATATTACCGCGATTTTGGCCATTTACTTAAAAACTTTTTCAAAACTTAAAAGTAATATATGTAATATATTAAATTTCCAGAAAAAAATTTTTTGTTTGAGCGAAAAAATGAGGTTTTTAAAACAATACCCAGGAATTAAAAAAAGTGCCAAAAAGACGTAAATTTATCGCTCTTAACTTTGATAAACTGAATATTTTTTCGTTTGTGAAAAAATAATGATATTGTTTAACATTGAAATTAAATTTTGTTGCAAATGAGAAAAATTTTGGTAAAAGTCGGATACTTTTTAAAACTAATTTTCAAAATCCAAAAATAATATATAAATATATTAAAATTTAGAAAAAAATTTGTTCTTTTTACATATATATGTATATAATATACGACAATATGACAACTCCTATTATTCCGTATTTTTATGCAAAAAAAGTTCTTCGCTACATTATTAATCCTTCCCACTCTACCGCTTTATAGTTGTTCTGTTAGTCTTGGCGACTTTACCATAAATCCTGAAAATCTATCAACCTATAATGCTGGGTTAGCTGGTTTCAATAGTTTCAATCGTATTAATTCTTGAGCAAATACTGATGTATACTTGTTTGAGAATTTATGAACTAATTTTTTGTACCAAGATAGATTCAACCAATACCAAGGTGGATTGCTTGTAGATGAAGATGTACAAAAACAATTAGCATCTGGTGCTTATTCGGAATTTTTCGAAGAAACTTTGGATAATGAGGATGGTACTTATTTATCAGGTGATGGAAAAACTTTTACAGGTGTTTTCCGTAGTGGTACAAATCTAGGAGATGATACAGCAAGAGTTCCTTGAGTAGATGTAAGCGGAAATTTATCGCATCCAGTGGTTGAAACTTATTTCAATCAAGATACTACAAAAACCTACTATACCTGTCCAGAAGATGTTATGAATGAATTAGTGTTTATTTTTAATCCTTATGACTATGATTTAAATAGCGGATATTTATGGGTTGATGAATTAATGTCTTATGGGGAACAATTGCTAGAATATATAAGTCAAGTGGCTGGATATGGATTTCCAACTGCCGACGGTTCGATGCCATGAGATGTTGATGACGATGGTAACCTTCTTGTTCCTTACTATAATTCAGATTTTGATGCTTCTCATAATGCTGCTCATGTTGCTTTAACAGGAGAAGCTTATTTACAAAAATTTGCTTTAGCTCAATACAATTGTGCTGCTTTAGCAAAAGCTTGTTTGGATGGTAAATATAAACAGTGAAATCCTGAGACTAATGTATTAGAAAATTTAAGAATTGGTGAAAATCATGATCAAATTAAAATTCCTTATCCTGAGAGTCAAACAAACAATGTTTTAACTTTACAAGAATATGATGGAGTTGACTTTGCTGATCCGGAAGAATGTAATTTTGTAAGCACAGGGGTTTTAACACCAAATGAAGATTCAAATCACTCAACTGCTGTAGCTGATAATCCATGATACTTCCAGTTAAATTTCGGAGACAATCCTAAACCATATGCAAGCGAACTTTTTGCAGGTGCGTTTACTGGAATTAGTCCAGACCGACTTGTTAATTACTTTGACACAGAAAATTCGGGTTTAATGTACGGTGTTGAAACTTCTTGACAAAATGTTTTGCTTAATGGAGCTTATGCAATTTCACATTATGTAGCTAATCGTATGTTAGAAATAAAAGTGAATCCTAATTCCCCACTATGAACTAATAGTGATGAAAAGTTTGGATGTGGAAATATTAAAAACATCAAAATTTACTTAAAAAACATACAAGATGCTGCTATGTTAAGATACTCTTTTGAATCAAGAGATGTACAAGATTCTTACATTCCTCCAACAGATACAGTTGGTTATGATTTAAACATCGGGGATTTGAATAATCCAAAAAACAAATACATTTCTTGAGGATATAGTTCGGATGGAGCGATGGTAAATTTAGTTGATCATTGTGTTTATTCTCCTTTGTATGATTCAGCAAGTAAGGTAACTGAAGCTGATCCAAGAAAACTACCTTCTTTCCTTTATGCTATCCCATCTTATGCAGCTTATGAAGAATTCACTATTAATAGAGGAGCAAGTGCTAATTATTATGCCAAATCTGTTGATAATGCTGCTGGTTACTTCCCTAATACTCCATTTAACGCTAGTGTTTATAATGTAGAAACAGATTCGTTTGCAACCAGTGTGGCTAACATAAATTGATTAAATGCTGACGAGAAATATGAAAGAGAAGCTGTAGACTATTTGTGTGGGGAAAACGGATATTTTGGAAAAATTGTTGGTAAAGCTAAAAGTAATTTAGGATTTAATGAAGCTGAAAAAGCAGCACTTGATACATATTTAAGTTATTTTAAAGATACTGAATTAAACAAAAAAGATTTTACAAGATTCAATTTTTTCCTTGGATTGAATGCTTGAAGAATGCATTATGATGAGACAACTTACTCAAATGTATTTCCTGATGAAGATGGATTTGGAAATAATTTAATGGATGAAAATTTACTAACTGAATATCTAACTGCATTTAAAAAATGGTTAACAGCAGGATTTGGTTCAGAATGTAATAAAAATCTAAAAGTTGAATCAGCAAAAGAAATGGTTGTTGCTTTGCAAAAGAAAGTAGCTGCTGATTTAGATAGATTAGGAATCGGAGAAAATCAAAGAACTTTAATTGTAGGTTCTGGAAGTTCTACTAACTTATCTTCTGGTCCATATACAAAAGATATGTTTGATTCACTAAAAGTTTTTGATACAAGTACAACTAAATCTCCTGTTACATACAAACAAGCATATGTAAAAAGTTCTGATGTAAGAACTTACCATAAAGTTGATGCACTTTTGGATGGATGAGCATCTGATTACCACGATCCTGTAAATACATTAAACAACTGTATAGCTTCGGATGGTTATTTCCCAATAGCTACTTGTAACATTAATTCTTTCAGAAGAAACTGACTCGCTCTTACCAATGTTACTCCGCTTCAGCAAGCTTGTTACAAACAATATATGGATTGCTTTGATGTGGTTAAGGGCTATATGGAAATAGCGGATTCCCAAACTGGAGAACTAAGAGCACAAAATTTCGCTGAAGCAGAAACTACAGCAATTTATAAATACAACTATTGTTATCCTTCTTCTAGACAAGGACCAACTGTTGATGGACAACTTTCATTTATTAAATCTGAAACAAGATTAACTAACAACACTACTGTTAGCTTTTTCACTCTTGAACAAACTAGTAAGTTAAGAGAATTTAAAGTTTCAACAAAAGAAGAGTTTTTAAGAAGATATATAGTAGAATACAAAAGTGGTGCTATCAATGAAGTAAGTGCGGACACATTAAACACTTATTTACAAAAAGAATGAAAGGAGGACATATGAGGTGAACAACCAACTTTCGCAGAATTTACTAGTGAATATAGCGATGGTGCTAGTGGATGATTGTTCGAAGACAACTCACAATTTTAATTATGGAACAATTTAAAGAATTTGAAAAAAGAATTAAAGAAACAAAAACTAATGTTTTCGTTTACGGTACGTTGACTGGATTAAGTGCAGTAAAAAGATTTTTTGCTAGACATACAACCTTATCATACTCCCTAAAACGTATTTCTATTGGTTTAGCTTGTCTATTCGTAGGTCTAAGTATCGTATTCTTGTTGGTGCGATGACAAACCGATACAGATGCTTTCTTACCAGCAGTAAGTCAAAAGTTTAACTGAACACCCGAACAAAACCAAATGTACTTAAAAGCTAAATTAGAACCACTTGGTTTGTGAGGTTCGTTATGGGATCAATTGTGAAAATATTGATATAACATTTTCCCACTTATCCCTAAAACTATACCTGATCATGTAGTATTTAATGAACGAACAGGAGATATTATTTCTTCCACTTATAAAACTTACTTTGTCTATTTAGGCATATCTGTTTCTAAAGCTGTAGGACAAGATTATCCAGTAAACAAATTGTTTGCTGAAGGTATCCCTTATTCATTTGCATTTGGAATAATTGCTGTTGTGTTATCTTATGCAATAAGTTTACCTTTAGGAATATACTCAGCAATGAAAAAACAAAATGTAAGTGGAAAAGTAATAAACGCAACAACAATATTAATCTATTGTTTACCAACAGTAATAGTGACATTAGTTCTTTTCATAATTCCGGTTATCGGACTTTCTGAATCAAGAATGTTTTTATCGGGAAGTTTTTGGTCTAAATTCTGACCAGAACTAACATTAGTGGTTTTATTTGTACCGGTGAATTTGATTATGGTAAGAAGATATTTTGTGGAAGAATCTTATAGCGAATATGTGAGATTTGCGATGGCTAAAGGGGTTAGTGAAAACAACTTATACTTCAAACACATATTTAGAAACACTTCAGCTGTAATCCTACGTTCTTTGCCTATGGAAATAGCAGGAGCAATATTCGGAGCAAGTTTGGTAGTTGAGACTCAATGAGGTATACCTGGAATAGGAAATTTAGTTGCTAACTCTCTATCTGTAGACAGTACTGATCCTTTAGTTATTGTTGCATACATTACATTATCTGGTGTTACTACTACATTTGCTGCTCTTTTCTCTGATTTATTAATGGTAGCATTAGATCCAAGAGTAAAACTGAAAGGAGGTAAACATTCATAATGGAAAAAATAGTAAACGAAAAAGAATATAAAGATAAATTCAACGAACAATATCAAACTAGTTTTGATACACTAAAGTCTGAATTATTTTTACCTGCTCAACAAGTAGGTAAAAATGTTGAAAGCTTTGGAGGCAAGAAATATTCTTACTGAAAAAATGTTTTCAAAAAACTTTATACTTCTTGGATTTTTATTGCAAGTGTGGTTGTCATATTAGTTGTCATTATTACTGCTTTTGCTGCAGCTGGAAATGCAGAAGCCGTACCTATCGCTACTGAACGTCCAGGTTTAGGACCAGCTAATCCTGGTTGATATTCACCGATATACGGAGGAGATCCACAACTTTATTTATTTGGTTTTGGTAATTTGGGAGAAGATTACTTTGTAGAAACATCAGTTGGTACAAAATGGACTTTGCTGTTTGTGCTAGCAGTTGTTGGATTCCAACTAGTAGTAGGATTAACACTTGGTGCGATATGAGGATTTTTCAAAAAATCAGATCTGTTCTTCATAAATGTTACAAACGTTATTAATCTAATCCCTTCTCTAGTATTTATCTTGTTGAGTATAAATATGGCAGGAATAGGATTTTGACCAGTAATACTTGCTATATCGTTACAATCGTGAATAGGTTATGCTGCCGCTACTCGTGTACAAATTATGTTAATAAGAAATAGAGAATACAATGTAATGTCAAGAGTTTTGGGAACTAATCCTTTCAAAATGATTGTAAGAAACATCTTACCAAAAATAGCTCCAGTTATCGTTTCCATCGGAGCATTTGTCATCCCTGATGCGATAAGTTTAGATACTTCACTTTCCTACTTAAAATTCGGGTTTGTGGATGGAACAACCACTACCTCTTTAGGATACTTGATTCAAGCAACTATAACCCATACTACTTGATTACAATATCCGGGACTACTTTTGTTCCCGATAATGATTGTTTTCGTTATCTCTTTCTTCGCATTCTTGATATGCTATAAATTCGCCAACGCCCTAAATCCAAATGCTCACAACTAATATGAATACTACTATGAAAAATCAAAAACTTTTATCAATCAAAAACCTCCATGTTAAGTTTTCTAAAGAAGGTAAACTTTTACATGTTATTAGAGGTGTTAATTTGGATATCTATGCTAACGAAACCGTTGCCATCATTGGTGAATCTGGTTGTGGTAAAACAGTATTTTCTAAAACCATTGGTGGTATATTAGAAGAAGGTGGAGTAATTACTGATGGAGAAATAGTTAATGATAAAAATGAGAATTTAGCTGATTTATATAATTCGGCAACAGCTTCTCATGTAAAAAGAAAAATACTAAACGGTTTAAAGAAACAATTAAAAACTTCTAGCGAAGAAGAAAAGAAAAATCTTCAAAGCGATATAGATTACCTTACTAAATCTTTTAAAGCATATAAAACTAGATTAGCTAATAAACTTTTACATAAAGTTAGAGGAAAAGAATTTTCTTATATCTTCCAAGATCCAGCCCGTGCTCTTAATCCTTTATTAACGATTGGTTCACAAATCGTGGAAACTATTTTATTACACTCTAAAGTTTCTTATCGTGAAGCTAAAGAAAGAGCATTAGAATTGTTAACTAAAGTTGGTATAGCTGATCCTCAAGCTGCTTTCAAAGCTTTACCAAGTAACTATTCTGGAGGAATGAGACAAAGAATCGTTATTGCCATAGCGATTTCTACTAACCCGAAAGTATTGATTGCTGATGAACCAACTACCGCTTTAGATGTAACTATTCAAAAACAAATACTAGATTTATTAGCGGAATTAAAGAAAGAATTAAATCTAACAGTTGTATTCATCTCTCATGATTTAAGTGTGATTGCTAATATTGCTGATCGAATATTTGTTATGTATGCTGGAAAGTTTGTGGAGTATGGAGAAAAGAAAGAAATCTTTTTTGAACCAAAACACCCATATACTTGAGCATTATTATCATCAATGCCTCAGTTTTCTAGTAGAGATGAAAAATTGTTCTCTTTAAGTGGAACTCCACCTCAACTAGAAAGAAAAATAGTTGGTGATCCTTTTGCTCCAAGAAACGAATATGCTTTAGAGATTGATTATTTATACGAACCACCTTTGTTTGAAATTTCTCCAACCCATTATGTAGCTTCGTGGTTATATGATGAACGAAATAAACAAAAAGTTTTTCCAGAACAACTTAAAAAAATCATCGAAACATTAAAAACAGTAATAAAATAAAAATATGAATATGAAAAAAATAATAAAACTAAGAAATTTATCAGTGCAGTACAAAAAAGGTATTTCTACTATTACTGCTCTTAACCAAGTGAACTTGGATATTTTTGAAGGAGAAAAATTAGGAGTAGTGGGAGAATCTGGTTCTGGAAAATCAACCCTAGCTAAAGGAGTTATGCGTTTAGAACATTCTTTAGGACAAATATATTTTGAAGATAAATTGATTAACAACGAACCTTTAAATGTTGCTAAAATGTATAAAAGTTATTTTAAACAGTTAGAAAAAACTAAATTTCTTTATGCGGAGTTTTTAAAGCATTTAGGCAAATGATATGATGAAGTTGAAAAAACGTCTAATCTAAAAAACAAAAATGGTTATTATCTCACTAACTTAGGATCAAACTTATCTAAACTATTTTATGCTTTAGATGAAGTAAAAAATGTTTACAAAGACAAAGAGTTTGAATGTGTAGAGCTAGAAGAATACCAGGAATTAGTTCGTGAAGTTTTGGGCAAAACATATGATTTAAAACAATTGTTAAGCGTTGATTTTAAGCCAAGTGAAAGTGGAACAGAAGAAGTTAAAAAATCTTTAGAAGTGCTTACAAGTTTATTTGAACATAAATTTACATTCCCTACAAACAACGAACTATTCCCTAAAGATAAAAAACCAACCTGAAAATATCTTAAAGAATTAAAAAAAGATATGCAAATTGTTTTCCAAGATCCTTCAACTAGTTTAAACGAAAGAATGTCGGTTGAAGATATCGTTTCAGAAGGAGCATTAAATTTCAAAAAAGAATTGATGGATAAAAACAATCCCCTGCCTTTTGCTCAACAAGTAAAAGAAAGTGTATCAAAGATTCTTAGTGAAGTTGGACTTCCAGAAACAGTTTTAAAAAGATATCAACACGAGTTATCTGGTGGACAAAAACAAAGAATATCAATCGCTAGAAGCATGTTGATTAAACCAAAGTTCTTAATTGCTGATGAACCTATCTCTTCTCTAGATGTTACTATTCGTGCTCAAATCTTAAACTTGTTGAACGTCTTTTTAAAAGCAAACAATTTAACAATTATGTTCATTGCTCACGACTTAAGTGTAGTAAGATATTTTTGCGATAGAATAGTGGTTATTTATAAAGGTAATGTTGTGGAAGTGGCTTCTTCTTTAGAACTATTTAAAAACCCAGTACATCCATATACTAAAAAACTTTTAATGTCTGCTCCAATTAAAGAGGTTGATGTTAAAGAGTTTTCACCAGAAGAAACTGAATACAACAATGATGATGAAAAATATGTGTTTTTCCCTCGAACAATGGTGGAAGTTTCTCCAAACCATTTTGTGTTTGCTAACAAAGAAGAAGTGAAAAAATGAAAACAAAGCACAAAATAATACACGGTTATTATTTTAATAATACTCAGCAATAAAAAATAACGATTTAAGTATATAATAATTTACATATGGCATCAAAAAAAGTAGTAAAATCAACTAAGAAAGCTCCAGCTAAAAAAGCACCTGTAGTTTCTAAACCAGCAGCAAAAGTTGTTGCAAAAGCAAAACCAGTTGCAAAAGCTCCAGTAAAAGTTCTTCCTGCAGCAAAAAAACCAGTTGCAAAAGAAGTTTCTAAAAATTCTAAATATCCTCTTGTAACTGTTCAATACATGGATCGTTTCAATACAAGCTTAGCTGCTGCACAAAAAATCCTTAACGATTTATATGAAACAGCTAAACCAACTAAGAGCGAATTAAATGATGTTAAAATTATTCATGCTGATTTAATTGTAAAACTAGAAGCTGAAATCGCTAAATTAAGAAAAGCTGCTTCTGCAAAAAAATAATAGGTTATATGCGTAAAAATAGTGCTGTAAAAAGACAAATCTTATCCGATCCATTGTACAACTCTCAATTAGTTGCTAAACTAATTAATATGATTATGTGAGATGGAAAAAAAGGATTAGCTCAACAAATAGTTTATAGTGCTTTTGATAAAGCTGCTTTAAAATTAAAAAAAGAAAACAAAATGGAAGTATTTTTAGCTGCTATTGAAAACATTGGGCCAACAGTAGAATTAAAAGCAAAAAGAGTAGCTGGTTCTAACTATCAAGTTCCTACAGCTGTTGGACCTGATAGAAAAAACACTTTAGCCCTTAGATGATTAGTTAGATATTCAAGAGAAAGAAATGAAAAAGTTATGATTGATCGTTTAGCTAATGAAATCGTTGATGCAGTTAACAACACTGGTGGTGCTGTTAAGAAGAAAGAAGATACACACAAACAAGCTGAAGCAAACAAAGCATTCGCAAACTTACGTTTCTAGTTTTATAATTCGAAACTTCTACAATATCACTATTACACACTAGATTATTATTTAATATTATTACGTTCTAGCTTTTCGTTAATCTCTTCTATTTTTTTATTAATAGAATTTATTTCCTCGGAATTATGATTTATTTCTTTGGAATTGTGATTTATTTCTTTGGACAACACTTCAACTTTAATTTCCATCTTTTCAATCTTTTTTCCATGTTCGCCCAATTCTGCAAATATTTTTACATCATTCTCTTCCAGTTTTTCAAACCTCTTGTCATGCTCATCTAACTTTGCATCAACTTTGTCGAATCTATTTCCAATATCATCAAATTTGCTTATCATTAGCTGATTGAACTTAGTTTGTGATTCGATGAATAAATCTAGTTTAGAAGGTTTTTTAGGTGGTTTTCTTGTACCACCGCTTTCTACTTCAACAACAAATTTTTTGTTGTTAAGTTTTTTGTTGTCTTGAACTT
>JAITFH010000012.1 GCA_031281465.1 Mycoplasmataceae bacterium
GTTGGATCTCCACCATCTGGAACAGTTGATAATGATGAAATGTGAGTAATTAGAATTTGAGCATTTACTGCATCTGATTCTAGTTCGAGACCAAAATTACTATTTTCTAGTGTGGCACCAAGTGATTTAGTTAATAACAAAGTTAAAGTAGTAGTTAAAGAATTATTTGCTTCACCATTAGCGGTTAATTTATGGTATGCAGAAGTTGCTTTTCAAATTGTTGTAGTTAAAGTGTCACCATCAAATGTGCAATAATCTTTTGCCATAGTTAGACTTACATTTGTTCCATTTGTTCATTCGTTAGGGTTTATGAGTGTTATGTGATAAGTGTTTTCACTGCTTGGTGCGCCTTGCAAATCAACTGAGTCAACTGAAATTACTTGGTTTGAGTTGGTATTTGTAACTGTAACATCATCTGAATCAAGTGTCAAAAGAGTATTATCGTGAGTGTCAAGTTTTAAAATTAAATACGTTGTTGTAGATACAGAATCTGTTCCATTAGCATTAAGCGAAACCATTGAATAGTGAGTTGTTGTATCTCAATAAAGTGTCGTTGGTTCTAAATCATTTGTTATAGCATATCCTGTTTTTACTAAGGTAATCTGGCATTCATCTTCATTTGCTCATGTACCAGTAATGGACAACATAACAAAATTTTCATTTACTTCTATATTTGAAACTGTTATAGAGTTTGTAGATACAGTAACGTTATCAATAGTAAAATCATCTTTAACTAAATTATCTATGGTTGAAGAAAGTTTTACTTCTAAAGCGGTAGTGGTTTTAGTTCCGCTTACTCCACTAATTTGTGTTACTTGATCTATACTTACATTTTTATTGTGTAGTGTGAATACCGGTTCACCTTCAACAGTGTACCCATGTTTTGTGTTTATTTTAAGACTAAAGCTATCTCCTTCATCTCAACTACCACTAGCAATAGTAATTGTGTAAGGAGAAGTTGTTCCTTGAACTTCACCTAATGTAACCGAAGAAGATGCACTAGTATCAACTTGTTTAGTTAAAACAAAATCAGTTGCTGCCAAATCTTTAATATCAACACTTGTTGTTAAAGTAATGAAAGTTGATGGTGCGGTTCCTTCTGCTCCATTAGCTACAGCGCTTTCTAAAGTAACCGGAATTACTCAGTGAAGGGTTGTGGAAGGAGTACCAGTAGTTTCATAACCTTCTTTTTTAATAGCGATTGACACACGGTATCCTTCTTTTCACATTCCAGAAACTTGTATTGTGTAATGAGCAGGATCGTTATTAACATTTTCCACACCGATTGTTTCTCCAGCTAAAGGAGTCGCACCAGTGTCGGTAGTTAATGTTAGTGTGATATCATCTTTTGCCAAACCACCAAATGAATCAGAAGTAGTTAAGTACAAGAAATTAGTATTTGCTGTTCCATCTTCTCCATCTGCAATCAAAGTCTGTAACGTAATATTAGATATTCTAAAAAGAGTTACCTCAGAAACATCAACGGTAAAATCATATCCTTGTTTAATGATATTTAAATGGAGCACATCAGCATTAATTCAATTACCATGAATATGAATGTTGTATAATGCTGAACCATGTATAGAATCAATTACAGGAACTTCGATTTCACTAATTTCAACTTCGTTTCTGGCAGCATTTGTGGTATTAACAAAAGTAATATCTACACTAGATAAATTTAGAATTGGTTTAGAAGTGCTTAGTTTTAAATATGTGGTTGAATGAGTATTCGATATTCCATCCCCTCTAGTAATATCATAAATCACCACTTCAATAGCATGTAATTGAGTAGTAATTTCAACATTAGTAAAAGTATAAGAACTTTTGTTAATTACTAATTTTACTAAGTCATTGTTTTTTCATGCTCCAGAAATAGATAGAACATATTCAGTTGATAGTGGAGTGTGTTCTATACCACTAACACTGATAGTTCTTTCTGGTGTTGTTACATCAACAACAGTAATATCAGAAGGCAACAAACCAACTACTTCTATAGATGTATTTAATGTAATAGTTGTAGTGGGAGTGGTTACACTTTCTTCAAGTGAACCATTTGCTCGTAATTCAACATAGTTAGCTACAAGAGTGTACAAGTGAGTAGTTATGTTATTATTATCGATGGTATAGTTATCTTTAGTGATTGCTAGTTTTACTTCATCTCCATTTAACCAGTCTCCAGTAATGCTTAAAGCATAACTTGGAGAAGTATATGTTAATCCATTAACGGTAACGGTTTTAGTAGGATTAGTGATATCGGTGATAGTGATATCAGTTGTTGCTAAATCAGTAATCTCTGCGGAAGTTGTTAAAGTTAAAGAAGTTGTAGGAGTACCAGACGTAGCATTTCCTGTTAATTCGTTAAGGTTTACATGGGTAGTAGTATCTTTCGAAGTACAAGAAACTGAGAATAGAGGAGAACAAGCTATTGAAGATACTCCTAAAAGTACAGCAGAAATTTTTAAAGAACGATATTTATTAGTATACATTTATTAATAAATATTATAGTGTGGTATCGGGTTTTCCATGGTTTTGAGGAAAAACTGAATACAAAATTATAAACGATTTGATACTTTAAAATTACTAAATTTTTAAGCATCACTTTTGTTTTTAGAAAACTAGTTTCTTGTGTTATACTCGTTTACAAATTCAAAGAAACAGCTGGGATTAAGAGAATATGTAAAGTATTTTACTTTCTCGAAAGTAGGATATGTCACAAACTGTCCACCAAAAAAATTAATACTTTTTATTTTACTAATTTATCAGCTATTTATTTTTTTCTGTTAGAATTTTATAAATCAGCTAAATCTAAAATATTTAAAACTAATTAGTTGTTTTATACTCCAGTAGCAAAAACTAATTTTGCAGTGTCACCTGTTGACACACCTTCACTTACAACTCCAGTTAGAGCTAAGTAAAGATGTTCTGCACCTTCACCTGTACCAAATTTAACAACATTTCATGTTCCTGCTCCCGGTAAAACCGCACCAGCTCCGGTTGAATATGTACCTGCTCCAGTTAACTCAACACCGTTTGCGCTTTCGAATGAAACAGTAGGAGTTTGCTCGTTTACTTGAGTAGAAACTTTTCCAGATAATTTACAAGGTGTTAACAATTCAGCGTTTAAACTTCCTTTAGTTAAAGTAAGTTCATAAACAGTTGTAGTAGTTGTAGTTTCTGCATCAGTTACTTTATTTTGGTAAGTAGCTCATAAAGAGTTTCCTTCAACTTTAACAGAAAGTTCATTAGACGCTCCTGTAGCATTAACTAATTTTGGTGCATAATATTGAACTATTGAATTAGCTAAATTTTGGATATCAAGTTTAGTGTTCAATAAATTTTTAAACGCAACGTTAGCTGCATCACTTCAGTTAGTAGCTTGTGTAACGTCAGTTGTTCCTGTATTTAAAACTTTAGAGTGATCAGCTAAATATTTTGTAGCTTCTGCTGTACTTTTTAGCACAACAGTAGTATCAGCTGGTTTACAGCTAGTTAGTGTCATTGCAGACACACCAGCAGTTAAAGCAGCTACTCCTCCGAATAGAGCTGTTAGGGTTAGTTTTAAGTTTTTGTTATTTGTCATAATAGTAGTGTTATATTAAAAAAAAAAAAAAAATGACCTTTTTTTCTTTACATATATATTCATATATATGGTTTTTAACAAAAATATTCCTAGACTGGGAAAAATTATACATCAGTGATTGTTATAGTAAAAAAAGTTCACAACTCTAACAAATCAGTAGTATTAGTAATGTCTCTAATGATAATTTTAAGATATCAAGTTGTTTGACAAGGTGTAGCAAATTGCAACACAAATGTTCCTTGTGCTGCTTGTGCGGAACCAGCATTAATTATCTCACTATGCGTCACAACAGTATTAGAATTCATCGCATCAACTCAAGTAAATTGGAAACCATGGTTACTAGTTGGTTCACTTCCTTGTCCATTAAAATCGAAAGAAGAAATACCTTGGTTGTATGAAGAACCAGCTCTCCCATTAATGTTTTGATAAGTTATCAAACCACTATTTCTTACTTCGATAGTAAGCACTAGGTTTTCAGTGAACGTTACTCCATTATGAACATAAGCAACTTTAAGTAATAGGACATAGTCCTGTACTAAACTTCGTACTGTTTGGTTTGGTGTTCCGCTAATAGAATTATTAGCAAACTGTACACCAACGGGTAAAGTTGAACTACTTGGATCGATTGTCATAGTAAGAACTTCTTTAGTAAGTGGATTGCTATTAAGCACTCCAACAGGTGTAACATTGATACTTGCTCCATTTACAGTAGTAGCTACTTTGTTATCAACCACAGTACCACCATTATTGTTTAATGATGCATCAAAATTTGATGCATCAATTCGTATTTTAAAAGTTAAAGAAGCTGAAGCACTATACAACCCACTAGTTGTTACTATGTAAGTATATGTAGTTTCTGGATAAGGCATAGTGGGTGTTCCTTGAATCCTTTGTCCATCTCGAATATATTCTAAACCACTAGGTAAACTAGGTATAAAAGTACAAGTGTAAGTAACTGCTTCTGCATTTACAAGTTCGTCATTTAACATTAAACCAAATGCAGGCATTTGAACAAACACTTCATCGCTTGTTTTCACATGAATATCTTGTACTGGTTGAGCAAATGAAAGAACTGCATAATTATTAGCAACTACACTAATGGTAAACGGATTAGATATTGTTACATAATTATGTCCTTCATGTGTTCATTGTGCTTTAATTGCACAAGCAGTTGGGTTAGGTAGTTGTGTTGATGGCAATTCTAAACTAAGTACTCCGGAAATAACACCATTATTTTGGTTAATTGTCAAACCAGGCAAAGAAGAAATATCTGTAGGGTTAGCGGAAGGATTAGCATTGTTATAGAAACTAAAAGTCGCATGTTCTCCAGCAGGTAAAGCAACTTCTCTAAATAACATTGATATCGGGTTAGAAGGGAATATAGCGGTTTTATATTGACAAGTTAAATTTGGAAGTTCGTGAGCAAATGAAAGAGCATCAATTTCGATTGAAAAAAAGTTAGTAGAAACAGTTTGTGTTGTTTCTCCTTCAGGAGTGTAAGTAGCAACTATTTTTAATTCAAATTCTTGTACATCTTGTTGTACTGAACCATTAATCGCGCCAGTTAAGGGAGAAAAGTTTAATCCTAGGGGTAAAGAATTTATTTCACTTCCTTCAGGATAAACTAAGTCAAATTCTAAAAGTGCATCTTCTGGTTTAGTATCTTGATCAAGTATTTTTTCTCCATACTTAAGTTCTGGAACAACATTAACTGTTTCATAAGCATTCTTTTTGACATCATCGATTGTGGCAATAGTTAATGTAGCTGGGATAGTTTCAGGATTATCACAACTTGTTAAAGTGGTAAGAGTTGTAAATAAAGAAAGACTTGATAAACTTATTAATCCAATAGCAAGATATGTGGATAGTAGTTTTGATTTTTTCATATTATCATAGTTATATGGTAAAAACCGCTCTTAACTGTGAAAAACGGGTAATAGATAATTATTTATATTAATTATTATTTAGTGATGTGGGAGTTTTGGGAGAAAATTAATTTGGTTTTGACCAGAACCAAACGGCAACATATTTTTCTTTTTACAGCCAATGAATAGGGAAGACAAACATATTTGGTTTTAAGATTGTAAAATCAGTGGCGCAACAAATCAAAGTCATCGGACCAAGTTTATTATTCAATGGCTTCAAAATTCCAATATTAGAAAAATGTTTATCTCTTGGAGTAACTGCTTTTTTAATTTCAATCGGATATAAAACCCCATCTTCACCTTCAATTACTAAATCTATTTCTTTTTTTTCATAGGTTTGAATGTAATACAATGAAGGGTGTTTGGCTGCATTAATATATCCTTTGTATATTTCGCTAATCGCATAACACTCAAAAATATGTCCAGCATATTCACTATTTCACAAAATTTCAGCATTTTGATATTCCATTAAGTAGCATGCTAAACCTGTGTCAAAAAAATATACTTTAGGAAGTTTTGTTGTTCTTTTAAGCAAATTATTAGAATAAGGATGTAAGAAAAAAACAATATTTAGTGTTAGTAAAATGTTTAACCAATTTTCTGCTGTTTTCCTATCAATAGATGCGTTTTGTGCTAATAAAGAAACATTTACTTCTTGCCCAACTAATGAAGCTAATACTTTTAAAAAAGCTAGAAATTTTCATAAGTCTTTAATTTTAATAATGTCATCAGTAATGTCTTTAAATACGGTTTGGCAATATGTTTTATAAAAAAAATAAATATTTGGTAAAGGATTTTTATTAACTTCAGGCATCGAACCTTTGATAATATTTGTAAAAATCTCATAAGGAGTAATCGCATCACATTTACGTTCGATCATTTTGAATTTATCAGGTATAAAATGAAAATTTGTTTTGTTTGTGATTTCCGAGTAAGATAAACTTTGCATGTCAACAATTAAGCATCTAGTGGAAAGCGAATCTTTAACACCTTGCATTATTGGAAAAGCTTCGCTCCCTGTTAAAATATATTGTCCATATTCGTCTTTTTTATCGACATAAAATTTTATGTATTCGAACAAGTTAGGAGCTTTTTGAATTTCGTCAATCATTAAAGGAGTTTTAAATTGGTTTAAAAAAAATTTTGGATCACTGATAGCTTGCTTTTTTACGTCGTCATCATCGAGCGAGACATAGGTATAATCAGCTTCTTTGCTTAATATTTCTTTTAGTAAAGTTGTTTTCCCTACTTGTCTAGGACCAATAACTATAAGT
Organism: Mycoplasmataceae bacterium; assembly: GCA_031281465.1. Classification (GTDB taxonomy): domain Bacteria; phylum Bacillota_I; class Bacilli_A; order Mycoplasmatales; family Mycoplasmoidaceae; genus Malacoplasma_A. The sequence continues at coordinate 6,780 of JAITFH010000012.1, forward strand.
ACTTTCGTTTGTTTAACGCATTGTTTTAAAACCGTTTCTAGATGTCTTTTAAAGTATAAAGTGTCCATACAAAGATTATATGTAAATTTGGGGAGTGGGAGTATGTAAATTTGGGGAGTGGGAGTATGTAAATTTGGGGAGTGGGAGTATGTAAAATTGGGAAAATCAAACGTTTTCTTTAGAAAAGAGCTATGTAAATTTGGGGAGTGGGAGTATGTAAAATTGGGGAGTGGGAGTATGTAAATTTGGGGAGTGGGGACGTTTTTGATTAGGTTTTTTGGAGAATTTTCTCCAAAAATTCCGCACTTTACTCAGTGTTAAGGTTTACGTAAATTAAGATTTAAGCTTGTTGAGTTTAATAATTCTACTAAGTTGTTTAGTATTTTCTTCGGTTTGTTGTTCGGTTTTCTTAAGTTTTTTGTCCATTTCTTCAACTTTTGCATTCGTATTTTCTATTCTTTTAGTTAAACCAATAACTATTTTCAAAAGCATATCTAGTTTCTCAGAATCGGTAATTACTTTTTGCTTATTATTTTTCTTTGCATAAAGACTTTCCAATAAATCATCATATGTTTCACTGTATGTATTATCCGCTGCATAACAAGAGTCATAATCTTTAGCAGTGCTTTTCACATCGACTGCTTTTTTATTAATTTTTTCTTTGTTTATTTTGCTATTTGGAATAAAACCATTCTCGACAGTAATTTTTCCAATCATTTCTCCTGATTTAGATTTTACTTTTTTACTTTCTTTATCTCAAAATGATGAATGTTTGTAAACATAATATTTGTTTCCAAACCTTTTAATCATCGTACCTTTGGGTTTGAATTTTTTTATTTCTTCGGGAATTTTATAACTTACTTCCATATGTACCTATATATACCTATATTATATACGAAAATTTTAGAAGATATATGTTTTATATTTTCAACTATACTTGTTTAGGGACGTTACCATTTTTTATTTCTCTTTAGCTTTTTGAAAAATCTCTTCCATTTCACTTTTTTCCTGTTCTATCCAAGCACGATTCATGTCAATTATTTTTAGTCCAAGATTGTATGTTGTACCATATCATTTTTCAATTCCACTTAAAATTTTAGCTTTTTCCTCACCTTCAAAAAATAGCTCAGCAAGCAATATTTTATTGTAACAAGTAGAGATTCTGCTGATATGGTATGGTGGTACAGCGTTAGTTCCGGAAGTAGAAGTTCGATAAAGGTGCCCAATCAATCAGTTCTTAACTATTAAACATTTTCCATCAGTTCTAGCAATTTTAATACTTAACATTTCTTCATCACTACCAAATCCAACTAGTCCTGTTAATCCATGTAATTCTAAAAAGTAGTTTTTGCTCATACAATATCCAGCTCCTAAAATACATTCTATTTCACTAATTTCTCCTAATGGATTTTTATCAAGAAGGCACCATTTAGCTTTTAAACCATTGTATAAATCTATTGTTGCACCTATCGAGCAATTTGTAGGCATTGGTTGATGTTTTTGTGTGATACAAACGGTACGACAGCATAAACAACACTTTTTGTTTTTCTTCATAATAGAGATAAGTTTTTTATCTCATCTTTTTCCTCAACATTCCATGTGAGCATCAAGAAACAAAAAGTATTCGGTTTGACATTTTTCTACCCCTTCCATTCTTGAACAAGCTACTCCTTGTCTTGTGTTATGAACAATATATTCACATTTATATTTCTTAGCAATTTGAAAATAATTGTATCCGTCATCACTACCATCGTTTATTAGAATAATTTTTGTTCTTTTACTAAACGCTTTCGCTATCGATCGTAAGGTTAGTTCGACTTGGTTTTTTTCATTGAGAAAAGGGATAATTATCGTTAGTGAGTTGTTTTTCATTTAGTTTAGATTGTTGTGAAAAGTTATTATTCTCCACCTCGACCATCGTCGCCTGGATCTGGCAGTCCAACATTTCCTGTATCCAGATCACCATAACCGCCACTTGTTGGTTCATCTGTTGGTAAACCAGTTGGACTTTCGGGTGAAGGTTCTTCGGTTGATGGACCTTGAGTTTCTGTCGGTTCTTCATTATTTGGACTTTGAGTTCCATCTTGTTCATCTTCACTATCATCAACGGGTTGTTTACTAGCGCAGCTAGTAGTACTCAAACTAGCTGCGATAGTTAGTATCGAAGCAGTTGTAATAATTGAATTTAGTCTCACTTTTTTGCTCATATCAACGATTATATAAGCACATTTTGCCTATTTTGCAAAATCTAGATTTACTTTGTATGGGGATAATTGGTTACATCGTATCATAGTTCTCTTAAAAGTTAGGTGGGTATAATAAGTTATACTTATATAAGATGAAACAAAATGAAAAATTAAACGGGGAGCGCTCTACTAATAGGGGGGGGGTCGGGACATTTTGGCTTACTTAATTTCCTGTGGTGTCTTCTTGGACTGTTTATTGGTTTTGGTCTAATCACTTTACTTGTTTGACAATTAAACCTACAAACAACAAAACAACGAACAAAAAGTGATGACTATGTTATCGTAAAAACTGATAACACTTCGGTTGCAGCAAATGGTGCATTAGCTATACCAGACGAAAACATAGTTTTAAGTGTTAAAAGTAAGTCTGGTAAAACTATCTCAGCTGATAATGTAAAGTGATGGTACGATACAAGTACCATAAACTTCGACAACATCGGTATTGAACCAGCAGACGAAAGCACTTTACAATTAAAAGTAGTTTCTGATTCTGTAATTCTTAATACTTCCGAAATTACCGTTGTAGCCATTATTACCGAAGAAAACGGTAACGAATCTACTACAAGTATTGATATCCCAGTAGGAGCTTTCATAACCGTTCCTGTTCCCGAAAACCTTTTCGTGTTCGAAGATACAAATAATGACGGATTCGATGATACACTAATGAATCTCGATGAAACAGCAAATCTCGATTTATTAACACAATACAATTCCTTAGATTTTTCCACTTTTGGAGAAGGAATTAAATTTGTTGATGGTGATTTTTCTTTTCCCAAAGAACTATTTGATGACTGAGAACTTTTAGAAATAAATTTCGGAAGTTTGACTTATTTAGAAAACGAAGATGGCGAATCTGGAAATGGAATGTTTGAGGATTGTGATTTACACACTGTTGTAAAAATAGATTACAGCACTTCCACTTGAGCTACTGAAGGTACTACTTCGTCAGCTGCACACACTTTTGATGGAGCTGATTTATCTAGTCTTGAAGAAATCGACATGTCGGATGCAACTTTTGCAGTTCCTGGCATGTCCAACGGGTACGATGAAAATTCTGTAATTAAAACAGCAGATTCTACTTTTGCTAATACAACTTTACCTAGCTTAACAGAATTAAATTTGCAAGGAGCGGTATTTGCAGCAAGTGGAATGTCTAACGAAGCAGATATTCACACAGCTTACAAAACTTTCTTCAATACAAGTATGCTTAATTTAACGCTTTTGGATTTGTCAACTTCTGTGTTTGCAGAATCTACTATGACAAATCTAGGTTATGTTTATACCGGCAGTCAAACATTCGACTCCGCAGAAATGTCTAACGTTGAAAAAGCTTATCTAAAAAATGAAAATGATGAAGCTATTTTTGGAGCAGTTAATATGACAACAGGAGGAGATGTGTATACTGGGTACAAAACTTTTGCTTATGCCGATTTATCTCTAATACCTGAAAAAGGTGCAGATGATTCAATAGTTGGACAAGGAATATTTGAATTTAATACAGAAGTAATGTCTATAGAAGGAAACGAATTTGTAGGAGGAGATGATAACACGGAAGTTAATACATATTGAAACACACTTTTCAATATTGTTTTTGTTCCTATTCCTATTACGACAGAATTTTTTAATTTTGGAATGGAAGACTATGAAGGACAGCCAGTATTAGCTATTACAGGATGAAAAGAAGAAATAGTATATGCTTATGACAGAGATAATCCCAATCCTTCCGATCCTCTCAAACCATACAATGCTCTAGATTTCACTTGGCATGATGAAAATGAAGACGAGCCTAAATGTAAATTTATCGGTGGATACTGTAGTTTTGATCCCTATGAAATTGTTAGTGGACATTGAAATTTGTTAAAAATTGATTTTGGGAACATGATTTTTTTAAATAACGGCATGGGTTTTACAGGTTCAAATTTGTTTGCTCATTCTCAGTTAAATTCTGTTTTAATAATAGACTTCAATCATTCCGTATGAGCATCCAAAGGTACTTCTAGTTCTGCTTCTGACTCTTTCGAAGAGTCAGAATTACATAATTTAAGACAATTAGATTTATCAAATGCAGTGTTTGCAGTGGAAGGGATGATGCCTCATGGTAGTTTTATTTCAACAGCTTCAGGTACATTTAGTTACTGTGAACTTCCTAATTTAAGAAAGTTAAATTTAAAAGGCGCAGTGTTCGCGGTAGAAGGAATGACTTCTGAAAATACATCAATCTATTCAGGAATGGGTACTTTTGCCAATAGCTCACTAAATAGCTTGGAAACTTTAGATTTATCAACAACTATTTTTGCAGCAACTAATATGGTAGGAACGGGAATAATTTATACTGCATTACAAACTTTTGGTGCTGATATGCCTAATTTAACAAAATTAATTTTTTCAAAAGGGAAAAGACACGTGGTATTTGCTGCACCATATATGAACAGCGATGGAAAAGAAATAAAAACCGGTTATAGCACATTCCTTAATTCTGACTTTTCAAGCATATACAAAAAAGAAATAGTGGGTACGGCTGATTTTAGAGCCGAAGGAATGTGTGAGGATAATGTTGATGGAACTAAATCTCAATACGATACATTTTCAAATACAAAATTTAAAACTGAATATACACCTTTGCCAATAAATGACGATTATTTTACAATCGACGAAGAAGACATAGAAGGCAAACCATCTAAAGTAATCAAAAGTATGAATGAAATTAACCAAAACGATCAAGACATTGTAAATTACAACGCCTTAGACTTTTCTACTTTAAAAGAACAATATTACGTTTTTGCAGATTTTGTTTTCCCCAAAAGTATTAAAAATTGAGAAATGTTAAAAATTGATTTTGGAAATTTAATTTTCTTAAACAATAGTAATGGTGAAACTGGTAAAAATTTATTTAAAGAATGTGAGATGAATGATGTTGTATCAATTGACTTTAACCGTTCGGTATGAGCAACAAAAGGAACTAGATATTCAGCGTGTGAATCTTTTAGCAAAACAAAAATGCCAAATTTAATTACTATAGATTTCTCTAAAGTAAAATTTGCCTGCGCAGATATGGTTCCAGAATCGGATGAGGATTCGATAGAAGTATGCACCGCTTATAAAACTTTCTACGATGCAAATCTTTCTTGCTTAGCGAATTTAAATTTAAAAGGAGCAGTATTTGCAGCAGAAGGAATGACAAAAAATGAAGCAGATATTCATACGGCAGCAAATACTTTTGAAAAAACTGATTTAAGCGAGCTAAAAAGTGTGGGTTTGTATCAAGCAGTATTTGCTACAAAAAATATGAGTGTTGGTGGAGCAGTTTACACAGCTTCAAAAACATTTTCTGAAGCTAAGATGGGAAACCTACAAGATCAACTAAGCTACATCTACATTAAAAGGTATGTTATTTTTGCTTGTGCAGAAATGTCTATTTCTGGAGATGTACACACAGGGTACTATACTTTTAATAAAACGATTTTATCAAAAATAGCAGAGGAATATATTCACAATATAGTTACGGACATTATAAAAGGTCCAACAGCGGAAGAGGATATATACCATTCTAGGACAGTTTTCGAACACGATGATATGACAGAAAGTGGAGAAGTAACAACTCAAGATCACACTTACGAAGAAACCGTTTTTGCTTCTAGTTAATATTTATAGTTTTGAGTGGTAAGTTTTTTCAACTTTCATGTTCTATTCTAAGACACAAAAAGCCGATAGGTATAATATAAGCAATACTTATATAAGATGGAACAAGCCGGAGAATTAAACAAAAGCGAGGGTAGTCTACATAAAGAATCGAAACATTTTAGCTTACTCAATTTTCTGTGATGCTTTCTCGGATTATTTATTGGTTTTGGTCTAATCACTTTACTTGTTTGACAGTTAAACCTACAAACTACCAAACAACGAAGAAAAAGTGATGATTATGTTATCGAAAGAATAGTTAACAATACTTCGGAAGTAGCTAATGGTGCATTAGCTATACCAGATGAAAACATAGTTTTAAGTGTCAAAAGTAAGTCTGGTAAAATAATTTCATCCGATAATATTAAATGATGGTACGATACAAGCACTATTGATTTCAACAATATCAATATTGAACCAGCAGACGAAAGTACTTTACAATTAAAAGTAGTTTCTGATTCTGTAATTCTTAATACTTCTGAAATTACCGTTTTAGCTATTATTACCGAAGAAAACGGTAACGAAGTAACTACAAGTATTGATATTCAAGTAGGAGCTTTTATTACTAACCCTGTTCCTGAAAATGTTTTTAGGTTTGGAGAAACGGAAGCACCAGGTGATACACTTATGGGTTTTGCTGACGGGGCAAATTGAGATTCTTTAAAAAACTTTGATTCTCTAGATTTTTCAACTTTTGATGACGATGTTAAATATGTTGGAGGTGATTTTGCCTTTCCCAAAGAACTATTTGACGGCTGAGACTTATTAGAAATAAACTTTGGAAACCTAACTTATTTAAATAACGAAAATGGTGAATCAGGAAAAGGAATGTTTGAAGATTGCGATTTACATACAGTTGTGAAAATAGATTACGGTACTTCCATTTGAGCTAGTGAAGGCACAACTTCTTCAGCTTCACATACTTTTGACGGAGCCGATTTGTCTAGTCTCGAAGAATTAAATTTAAATGATGCAAAATTTGCTGTGCCACATATGTCTGACGGACAATTTGATAACGCTCCCATTTGTACTGCTGATCATACTTTCGCCAACGCGATTTTACCTAGTTTAACCGAACTAAATCTGAGCGGTACGACTTTTGCTTGTTCAGGAATGTCGAATGTAGTAGACATCTATACCGCACATAAAACATTCTATTGTACAAGCTTACCCAATCTAATGTTATTAGATTTATCAGAATCAATTTTTGCTGAAACCGGAATGACAACTTTAGGCAGCGTTTATACTGCAAGTCAAACATTTGAAGTTGCAGAAATGTCAAATGTTATAGAGGCATATCTTAAAAAAGAAGAAAATCAAGCTGTGTTTGGTGAAGCCAAAATGACAGTGGAAGGAGATGTGTATACTGGAAATAAAACTTTTGCTTTCGCAGATTTATCTAAAATACCAGAAGCTGGTGGAAGTGGAGCGATTGTTGGGGATGGTATATTTGAAGTCGAACATGAATTAATGTCTGAAGTAGGAGACGAGATTCCTATGGATGACACATATAAAGACACCTTGTTTGGAATAGTTTTTAAACCTGTTCCCATAACATCTGAATATTTTTCTTTTGGTTGAAAAGACTGTGAAGGGACGCCAGTGCAAGCTATTACAGGATGAAATGAAGATGTGTTAAATGGCGTAAAATCACTTAATGCTTTTAATTCCTTAGATTTTACCTGACATAATGATAACGAACCTGAACACAAATATATCTCCGGAAGTTGTAATTTCACCGGACTAAGCACTGAGGCAAATATAATTAATTCTTGAAAATTGCTGAAAATTGATTTTGGTGATATGATTTTCTTAAATGACGAATCAGGCTATACCGGACATAATCTGTTTGGCGATTCCGATACAAATTTCAATTCTCTTTTAACAATAGACTTCAATTGTTCGATTTGAGCTACTAAAGGCACTTCCAGTTCTGCTCACTATGTTTTTTATAGTGCAGAATTCCCTAACTTATTACAAATAGATATGTCACATGCCACATTTGCTTCAGAAGGGATGGATGGAAGGGGTGATTGTATTTCCACCGCAAAGTGTACTTTCGGGCATTGTGAAATGCCTAATTTAAGAAAATTGAACTTAAAAGGCGCAGTGTTTGCGACGGAGGGGATGACTGAAGACAATTATGATGTTTATACAGCGGATTGTACTTTTTATAATGTTAGCTTTGATAGTTTAGAAACTTTAGATTTATCCACAACTATTTTTGCTGCATCAAACATGACAAAAGATGGTGAAATCTATACTGCTAATCGTACTTTTGTATACATAGAAGCTCCTAACTTATCAAAATTAATCTTATCCAAAGGAAAAAAACAAGTAATATTTGCTTCTCCAAATATGAACAGTGATGGACTTGGTATATCCACTGCAACCGGTACATTTCAAGAAGCTGAATTAGAAAATCTATCTGAAAGTGAAATAATAGGAGAAGGGTTGTATGAAGCTGAAGGAATGATATTAGATGATGAAAGCACTAAAGTTGCTGATCTAACATTCGAAAGAGTTGCTTTTAAAGCTGTAATAATTCCTTTACCTATAGAGGAATTTTTCGAATACGATACTGAAAGCATCGGTGATAATAATTCCGCTAAGGTAATTACAGGAATGAAAACCACCGGAACAGATGGAACAAGTTTCTTAGAATACAACTCTTTGGATTTTTCTATTTTAAAAGAACAGTGGTATGTTGATGGGGATTTTAAATTTGATCCAGATGTTATAAAAGATTGGGATCTTGTAAAAATTGATTTTGGTAGTTTAATTTTTTTAAATAATACTAATGGAGAATCAGGAAAAGACTTGTTTAAAGGGTGTAATTTACAAAAAGTTAAAACACTTAATTTTAATCGTTCAGTATGAGCTACACCTGGAACTTTATATTCTGCATGTGAGTCATTTAGCGGAGCTAGTTTTGAACTAAATGAACTAATTTTTACTAAAACACTTTTTTCTTGTAGAGATATGGATTTAGGAGAAAATACAACAATATGCACTGCTTACAAAACTTTTAGTGATGCTACGTTAATCTGTTTAACAGATTTAAATTTAAAAGGTGCGGTATTTGCCACAAGTGGAATGGCAACCGGAAATACCACAATTCACACCGCTGCTAGCACTTTCGAACATGCTAATTTAAATTCTACAATTGATTTAGAATTGTTCTATTCTGTATTTGCTATAGGAAATATGAATCAGTCTGGAGCAATATATACTGCTTCAAAAACATTTAGTGATGTTACGGCATGAAGTTTGGCAAACTTAGACTTCATCAATCACAAACGATATGTCGGATTTGCTTGTTCTGGAATGTCAGTTTCAGGAAGCATACACACAGCTTACCAAACATTCAAAGGAAGTTTGTTTTCGGATTTAGATGAGAACAGTATTATTGAAACAGTTGCTTTGTTAGGTAATAAAAATATATTTAATGCGGAAAATATGACAGGAAGTGTGAATGTTTTTATAAAAGATGAAACTTATGAAGGCACTATTTTTTTAGATTAATAAAAGAATCTAAAAACTTTATTCTTTTTTAACTTTTTCCAAATCTTCTAATATTTTCTTTCTTTCCGTTGCATCATCTATCGATTGTTCAATAATAGTTTTAGCATTTTTATTAATTCTATTTAAAAGTTTGAAACGATTTTCTTCATCAATAAAATTAGTATAATCGATAGAAGAGTTAACTCTATCTAAGCTTAATGGGCTTTGTAGATGAGGATTAAAACGGTACAAGTCTCAATATCCTGTGTTTACAGCTTCTGCTTGGATATTATTGGTTTTTGCCATATCAACTCCATGAGCGATACATGGACAATAAGCAATAATAATAGCTGGTCCTGCAAACTCTTCAGCTTCTTTAAAAGCGAGCATAGTTTGTTGTAAATCTGCTCCCAAAGATACTTGGGCAACATAAGCATTTTTTCCCATCATTGCTAAAATACCTAAATTTTTCTTTTTGGTATTTTTTCCTCCAGATGCTAATTTAGCTACTGCTCCTCTTGGTGTAGCTTTAGAACATTGTCCACCAGTATTAGCATACAATTCATTATCTAATACAAGAATTCTAACACGTTCGTTTTGAGCTAGTATATGATCAATTCCACCATAGTCTATATCGTAAGCTCATCCATCCCCTCCGATTAATCATACTGTTTTTTTCAAAAGAACATCTCGATTAGCAAAAAAGTTAGCAGCAAAATCATTTTTAGGTTCGTATTTAATTTTCTTTTTTGACGAATTAAATTCGGGGAGTAAAGAATTTTTATATTTTTCTAATTTTTTAGTCATCACATCTACAGCAATTTTAGTTTCCAAAGGATGGTTCGTTTCTTTATAATGCTGGATTATAGTATTAACATCTAAATCTGATAAACTTTTTAGTTGTTCTAAAATGTTATTCTGTTTGGTTTTTAAACTTACTTCCATTCCATATCCATACTCTGCATTATCTTCAAACAATGAATTAGATCAAGAAGGAGTTCGAGAATTATTTGGATTGTTTACCCAGAATGGGTTATAAGGATAACTAGCACTATAAATTGATGAACAACCTGTTGCATTAGCAATTACTAATTCTGAACCGAACATTCTTGTTAATAAATTAATATATGGTGTTTCACCACATCCTGCACAAGCAGTAGTATTTTTAAACATTGATTCTTTAAATTGAATCCCTTTGGGTGTATTGATGCTAAATTTATTTTTAGCTAAAGAAACATCATTTTTTAATAACCAATTAAAATTATTACTTTGTTGTTCTTTATTTTCTTCGAAGTTTTCCATTTTAAACGCATTGTTTTTAGCAATACAAGCGTTTTTACATACTCCACATCCTGTACAAGCTAACGGGTTAACCTGAACAGCATATGAGGTGTTTTCAACACCAAAAGCAGTTCGGGTTTTTAATGAGGTAGGTGCGTTATCAAGTTTTTTGTTTTCAATTAAAAAAGATTGCAAAGCAGCATGCGGACAAGAAAGCACACATTTTCCACATTGTATGCACTCTTCACTTTTTCAGATAGGAAGTTGTTCAAAACTACTTTTAGTTTCAGGAAAGAAATTAGTGGGGAACACTTTTCCATCTAGGGAGTTTTTAAAAGCACTTACTGGTAATTCATCACCTTGCTTGTTGACAAACTTTTGGAGGAAAGCATAATATTTGTTGCTAATACCTGCTTCTTGTTTAGTTTGTTTTTTTGTTTTGTGTCCAACAAACTCACGATAGTCAACAAAAGTCAAACTTTCTGTGCTTTCTTGGAAAGCTTTAATATTGTTTTGAATAACTTCTTCTCCTTTGCTAAAAAAAGTAGTTTTAATTTTTTCAATAATACTTCTTGAAGCATCAAGATAGTCAATATAGTTAGTAATCTTTAAAAAACAAGCCATCATAATAATATTGATTTTTTTATCTAACTTATTTCGATTAGCTACTTCAAAAGCATTAATGGTATATAATTTAAGTTTTTTAGTAATAACAACTTTTTTAAATTCTTCTGGTAAATGTAAGTTTAATAATTCTTTGTTGAAAGAAGTATTAAGTATGACAGTTCCTTCTTCTTTAATTCCATTTAAAACATTCGGTAAAAATACATAACGAAAATTATTAATTTGTACAACACTAGGGTTTTTTACATAAAAGTGTTGGGTAATAGGACTTGGAGAAAATCTTAAGTGTGAAACAGTTAATGAACCACTTTTTTTAGAATCATATTCGAAGAAAGCTTGAACAAATTTATTTGTGGTAGTACCAGCGATATTAACAATTATTTTACAAGCGCTTAATGTTCCATCCGAACCAAGTCCATATACTCTAACTCCTTCATCACTTAGAGCAAGATATTTTTTAGCTTTAGGGATTGATGTATGATTAACATCATCAACAATTCCGATAGAAAAATTATTAACAGGTTTAGCACTAACCATATTTTCATAAATATCAAGAGTATCTTGGATATCAAAATTTTTTCCTCCAAGTCCATATCTTCCTCCACAAACTTTTATTTTTTTATCACAATATTGACTTATAGCAAAAACTACATCTTTAAATAATGGTTCTCCATCTGCTCCAAATTCTTTTGTTCTATCTAAAACAATAATTTTCTTTGTAGAAACAGGAATGGTTTTTACAAATTCTTCACTAAAAAATGGGCGATAAAATCTAACTTTAATAACTCCAACTTTTTGTTTATAAGTGGTGTTTAACAATTTAACAGTTTCTTCAACTGTATCGGCCCCAGAACCCATAATAACAAAAACTAGGTTGGGATTCTTTACTCCTACATAATCAAATATTCCATATTTTCTTCCAACCAATTTGTTAAACTTTTGTAAAACACTTTTAATTTGTTTTAAACTTTTTTCATACACAGGATTACGTGCTTCAGTGTTTTGAAAGTATGCATCAGAGTTTTGGTTAGTTCCTGTTTGACAAGGTAAGTTTTGTGATCCTAATCCCTCGTTTGTAAAACTAGGTTCATGACAATCATATAACTCGTGCATTTGTTGATCTGAAATTTTCTTAATTTTATTAATTTCATGACTCGTTCAAAAACCATCAAAGAAATGTATAAAAGGAATAGATTTTAAGGTGTAAGCTAAAACATAAGAGATTACCGCTAAATCCTGTGCTTCTTGTACATTATTAGCGCAAATTATTCCTCATCCAGTTTGTCTAACACTCATTACATCTTGATGATCACCATAAATGTTTAAAGCATGTGTGGCAAGAGAACGACTAGCAACATGGATAACAGTTGGTAACAACTCTCCAGCAATTTTATACATATTTGGTATCATCAATAACAAACCTTGGCTAGAAGTGAAAGTAGCTGCACGAGTGCTAGTAGCTAAAGCACCATGTAAAGCACCAGCTACTCCACCTTCTGATTGCATTTCTACATACTTAGTAATGTTACCAAATAAGTTAAGTTTATTTTTTTGAGATAAACTTTCTCCATACTCTGCCATTTGGGTAGAAGGAGTAATAGGGTAAATAAAACAAATGTCATTAAATTTATAAGCAACTTCTCCAACAATTGTATTAGCATCAGTTACAACATACTCAATATTTTTTAAAGTTTTTGTGAAATTATTTCAAGCAGGTTGGGTTGGTATTGGTTTCCCATGTCCTGGAAAAATAAATTGAGTTTTCCCTAAATTTGCTTTTTGTAGTGTTTTAATATATGTTGTTTGATTTTCGTTATAGTCTTCATCTACTGGAATAAATTCATTGTTTTTAACCATTAATAAATCTCCGACAAAACAAACACCTTTATATTCGATTATTACACTTCCCGCAGAATGTCCAGGAACTTTAATAATCTTATAATCTCCGATTGTACCGTTAGCTGGATAAAACTCCAAATCTTTAACATCAATTGTGTTATAGATAATTTCAGCATTATCCCTATTCGGTGCTCAAAAATTTAAAGTATGGTGAAAAGATTTTTTCATAAATACTTCAGCTTCTTCTCGAGAAATAAAAATACGAGTTTTAAAGTTTTGAAAAAAATCCTTACAAGCTCCAATATGGTCAACATCACTGTGAGTTAAAAATATTCTTTTAACTCATTCTGGTTTAATATTTATTTTTTCTAATTCTTTAAGAATTTCGTCGTAAATAAAAGGCACCCCAGCATCTATCATGGTGTATGAATTTTCACCATCTTTAACCAAATAAACGTGAGATTTAATACAACAATCTAAAGATATTACTAAATTGTTAT
>JAITFH010000018.1 GCA_031281465.1 Mycoplasmataceae bacterium
TTAGTTTTTAAATTGTCAAAAAAACGTTTTGCGGATTGGTTTTTACCAAGCGAAGTAGTAGTAAAAGGAGTACTATTTGTTTCCATTTCTATAAGTAAGTATATTAAAAAAAAAAAAAAATTGCTTTTTTTGTTTGAATTTTGATGCTTTTTCTTTACCTTTTAGATACTCTAACCAATATTTTTTTCAGTCAAAATTTTATTCGGAGTTTTTTTGCTTTTATTCAATTATTTTTGCTTTATGCCAAACAACACAACTATCGTATTTAGTGATATTTGACACAAATTACTTTTTTGGTGCTTTAACCAATTGTTCTTGTTTTCAGTATGTGTCAAAGATATTGAATCTCTTTTTGTAAAATCTTTCATTAACTGGAAAAAAACATAATTCGTTAACTAAAGAAACTCCAAAAGCTACAGCTGTTCCTATACCGGCTATAGTAAAGAATCTAAAGATTTTATCATCTTCCCCCATTAATCCTCAATTAATGTACATTCCTGGATTATGGAAAACAGTTTGTCCGTTATTTGTTGGAAATAAAAATAATTCTAGTGAGCCTCATCCATAACATATTGCTCAAAAGAAAATAAACCAAATTACATTAACTAAATTTAGTTTTGTTAATTTTTCTTTAAAAATAATGATAGCTAAAACTAATAGTGGCATATGAGAATAATTAGAAGTGAAAAGTTTGTATACTGACATAAGTGGATGTTGATTTGTTTCTCATGCGGAGGTAACAAATGGATATCCAAAAGCATTTAAACCGCCTCCTCCTAATCCAGTAAAAGCAAATCAAAATGCTAAAGCACCATATAAAACTGTTTCTCTATTTTTCTTTTGAGTTAAGTAAATACTTAAAAAAGCATTAATGTTACAAATTCCTAATAATAACAAAATATTTATCATTCATACAAGTTCGGAACCAGGAATAGCTTCCATAGCAACCAAACAAACAGTCAAATAAAATATTGGAGCATAACAAATTAGTGGCATAAAACCATAGAACTTTAAAAAGTAGTCTTTTTCTCTTTTTGTTTTAAGGTACAACAAAAAATAAAGTAAGAAACCAAACGCAATAACAGTTCCTATTGGAAACGCTACCAATAGTGCGTAAGAATATTCTTGACATCATTGATTTCCGTATTTATACGCTACTACACAATAAACAATTTCGTAAATAAAGAATAGAACAAAGAAAATTGTAGTGTGCACGTTTTTGTTAGTTTTTAGGTTGTCAAAAAAACGTTTTGCAGACTGCTTTTTTTCAATCGCAACAGTAGTAAAAGGGGCACTGTTTGTTTCCATTTCTATAAGTAAGTATATTTAAAAAAAAAAAATTGTCTTTTTTTGTTTATTTTCTTGAACTTTTTCTTTACCTTTTAGATACTCTAACCAATATTTTTCACCCAAAATTTATTCTTTGAATTTGATGTTTCTATGCAAATTATTCTTATTTTTACCAACGAGGTACTCCCCCAAAAGTGGACACTATATCTGTAAAGCAGAATAAAAAAGGTACACCGAAGTGTACCTCACGTATAAAAAAACATACACAATAAGGAAATAATTAAAACTTATTTGTGTACAACTATACTATATCCCGAATAAATAAAAAATTTTGTGCATATTTTGTGCATATTTTCGACAAGAAATCGACAATTTTAGAACACAAAAGTTTATGTTTATGCGTCCTACAATATCCAAAAATTTTAACTCTTTAAAAACCTGGGGGTCTTTTAAAAATCATCATTTTTTCGATCGACCAAAAAATTTTTTTTCGGTTGTAAAATTGAAATTCATTAAGTAAATGACCAAAAACGCGGTAATATATATAATTGGAGGTCGAAAATGAAATTTAAATTATTTAAAATTAAATCAAAAATCACACTAGTTCCCACTAAAGACAACGGGTATATAATGGTAAACGAAGAATTGGAGAAAGAGTTAATGAAAGGTAAGGGCGGAGGAGGCGGAGACGGAAGTCTTAAAGAAATACTTTTAAAGTTTATCGATGAACAAAAAAAGTTCAACTCAGAAGTGAAAGAATTTATAGTTGAGCAGAAAGCGGTTAACAAACAACAAACTGAGTTCAGCTCCGAAGTCAAAGAATTTATGGTTGAGCAGAAAGAATTTAATGAAAAAATCGAAAATAGATTAGAAAATCTTGTTAAGAAAAATAAACTTAAAGAGTAACAAGAAAAAATCCCTTTCTAGTCCTTTCCCCCGCATATGGATAAGCAGAATATAATGGTATACATTATGGACTACACAAAAAAATTAGAAGATTATGCGAAAGTAATAGTTAACGTTGGTGCCAACGTTAAAAAAGATCAAATTGTTGTTATTAGTTCAATTATCGAAGCTTATCCTTTAACTCGTTTAGTTGTTGAACAATGTTATAAAAAAGGCGCTAAAAAAGTTATTGTTAACTGAAACGATGGTGCAATTAACAAACTAGATTACATGAACCAAAGTTTAGAAACTTTAACAACTGTTGCTCAATACGATATTGATAGAGCAATTGTTCCTGTTGTTAAAGAAGGTGGATGTAGAATAGTAATCGGTGGTAATTCTCCTGCAGCTCTTAATGGTGTTGATCCTAAAAAAATTGGTGCAGTTGTTAAAAAAATGGGAACATGTTTAAAAGAACTAAGAGACTGAACTATGGCTAGTAAATGCCAATGAACAATCGCTTATTACCCAAGTGTAGAATGAGCTAAAATGGTTTTCCCTAAATTAAAAGAAGAAGAGGCTGTTAACAAACTTATGGACGCTATTTTAAAAACAGTAAGAGTTGACGGTAAAAAAGATCCAATCGCATTATGAAAAGCACATAACCAAGAAACTTCTGAATGAGCTAAAAAATTAAACAAATTTAATTTTGACTATTTAGAATTTAAAAATAAAGCTGGAACTAATGTTAAAATTCAATTGGTTAAAAATCATATCTGAGGAAGTGGTGAACACGCTAGTAAAGATAAAGTTGTTCCTAACTTTACGGCTAACTTACCTACAGAAGAAGTTTGAACTATGCCAGATATGAACGGTATTAACGGTCATGTAGTTGCAACAAAACCTTTATCTTATTCTGGAAACATTATTGATGGATTTAGTTTTGATTTCAAAGACGGAGAAGTAGTTGGTTATAAAGCTAAAAAAGGTAAGGAAGTTTTAGCAGAAATTTTTGCAACTGAAGGTGCAAAAAAATGTGGTGAAATAGCTTTGGTTCCTAAAACAAGTCCAATCAATAAAAGTAATATTCTTTTCTATGCAACATTATTCGATGAAAATGCTGCATGTCATATCGCTTTAGGTGCTTCTTATCCTTCTAATTTAAAAGGTGGTGTAGAAATGACTAAAGAAGAACTATTAGCGCACCACGCTAATGTTTCTCTAGTTCATATTGATTTTATGTTCGGTAGTGATGACATGAACGTAGTTGGATATAAAAAAGGTAAAGAACCAGTTCAAGTAATGAAAAACGGATTACTTGTAATTTAAGGTGAATGAAAGTATTTAAAAACAGTTACTTATTCGGTTTAATCGGTGTTGTTGGAATTTCTTCTTTAGGATATGTAAGTCTTTCGTTAGCTTCATGTGCTCAAGATAGTTCTAAATTTAGAACCATTCCTTTAACTGATAAGTATTTTAAATTTGGAGAAACAACTATTGGCGAACAAAGTCAAACTACAGTTTTAGGATTTAGTGATGAAGTAGAAGAGAATCCAGATTTACTTAATGATTTTAACTCTTTAGATTTTTCCAATCAAACTGCTGTCAAATATATTGCCGGAAACTGTTCGTTTGCCAAAGACATTATGGAAAATTGGAATTTGTTAAAAATGGATTTCAGCAAAATGACATTTTTAAATAATTCTGATGGACAAAGTGGACTTAATTTATTTGTTAATTATGACTTATCTTCTGTAGAAGAATTAAATCTTGAAGAAACAATATGAGCTTCAGAAGGGACAATACATTCGGCGGCAAGTACATTTAATGGTGCCAACTTATCTAATCTAAAGTCTTTGAATTTAGAAAAAGCTGTATTCGCTGCGCCAAATATGCTGGTTCGACAATTAGAATCAGTCACAATCAAAACCGGTTCTTATACTTTTTTTAGTGCAGATTTAAGTAGTTTGATTGACTTAAATTTGAAGGATGCAGTTTTTGCAACAACAGAAATGGTAATTGCTGATAGTAGCGAACAAGCAGCAACTATCGATACAGCTGACTCGATGTTTTATAGTGCTAATCTTAACAATTTAACTTCTTTTGATTTGAATGGGGTTGTTTTTGGGGCAAGTATGATGAGCACATACACTTCCACTCTTTCAATCGCTTGCAGGACATTTGCTATTGCTAAATTAAATAATCTTACTAAATTGAGTTTATCTGGAGCGATTGCTGCAGTAGATGAATTGATGAGTGCAACCAATATTCGTACTTATGATTCTACTTTTCGACAAGCTGAGATGTCAAAACTAACGACTTTAGATTTAAGAGGAACAAAGTTTGCTACCGATGAAATGTCTCCGGTACTTGCTCATGTAGGGTATCAAACTTTTAAATCCATAAATTTCAACATGGATGTTTTTAATAAAATCTACCTGCCGGAATATCTAGCAACTGATAAAAATTGAGAAGAGACTTTTAACGTAAGCAGTCAACCAACACCTAGTGTAACTATTTATGGGTATACGGAATGTCCAAGTTGGTTCGCTAACAACTGATGGCCAGAAGCTGATTGAGAAGAGAATGACAACTAATCGTTAGATTTAAATAAATTGCTGGTTTACAAAAGTTAAGTTTCCCCAACTTTCAATGCCTAGTCTAAGAATGTTTACATAATTTTTGATGAATTCATTACAAGATATTACAAACTTATTCAAGTAGTCACTCACATAAATTTACCTGTTTTATTCCGTCCAACTTTGGTGACACATTGTTCTCATAACTAATAATTATTTTTTCGTATCCATCTTTTATTTTTAATAAACTTTTTGATTCCCTCTCGTAGTTTTCGTTATTTAGTTCTTTACACACTTGGACATATTTGATTTCATTACCTTTTTTAGCAACGAAGTCAACTTCTAATTCGTTTCGATCAAGTGAGGTATAAACTTCATAATCTCTAGACAATAATTCTAAATATACTAAATTTTCTAATCTATATCCAAAATCTTTTTCAATATCAAATCCTTTGTAGACATTTGCAATTCCTAAATCTCCTGCATAATATTTTGTTTTAGTTACTAATTTTTCTTTTCCTTTGATATTGAAAAATACAACATCACATAACATCAGCGAATTGCACAAATATGAAAAGAATTTTAATATAGTTTTTTGATTTACAACTTCCTCTTTTTTACTCACTAAAAAATTCTCCAAATTTTTATTAGATATTCTCTTTCCAAGTTCGTTAAAAATAAAGTCAGTTAGTTTGATGAATACTGTTTTGGTTCTGATGTTGTATCTTTTGATAATGTCTTTAGTGATAATATCATTAACTATTTCTTGCAATATTTTAGAAGAAATATCAAATTCACTGTATGTTGGAATAATCATTCCCATTCCACCTAATTGTAAATATTT
>JAITFH010000027.1 GCA_031281465.1 Mycoplasmataceae bacterium
ATTATTGCTAAATTTTTGTTTAACAATCGATTTCCTGGGGTTATTAAATTTTCAAAGAACGTCCAGTTTTTCTATTGAAAACTTTGAAAGTCAAGAAATTTTTCGCAACATATTCAAAAATTCGTATATAATTAAACTATCTTCAAATTTAATTCGAAAATGTCAGTCGTAAAAAACTGACATTTTTTTATGCCCATTTTGATAATTTAATTTTTAGAATTTGCAAAAGCTGCAATTTCTTGCTAATAAAATTAAATCTTCAAATTTAATTCGTATTAGCAAATAAGATTTTGTTTTCGAGTCCATTTACTCCTACCATTTTAGTAGGATTTGGATAATTCAAATTTTTCCGTATCAAAATCAAAATTTAAAAGAAGTCTTTTAAGTTTTGGTCTTGGTTTTTTATCACTCTCCGTCATAAATGCAATCTGCTTTTCAATCTGTTAGTTCGTCACCTTCTTTACAAAGAAGCTTTTTTATGTATTTGTGATATTTTTTAAAATCCAAATCTATTGTAGAAACAAAAACCAAACTTCGTTCGTGAAAAGCATCTGGATCTTCAACTTCTGGATAATACCATCCATCACCCTGTTTTCGCAATCTAAGCGAATATGCAGCTGTTTTAAGTAATTCTTCAAACTCATATTTATCTTGTTTATCAAGAATTTCTTCTACTTCTAAATAAACTCCGTATTCTTTATCCACTTGCATAGCTAAAGTATATAACTAAAAACAAAGGAAAAACCCAAAATTTCAAAATTTTATATACTATATCCAAGTAGGTTTACTAGATTTCCTTTGCCGAAATGACGGCTGAAAAATCTAAGAAGTAAAAAGTCTGCAGAAATGTGGATTTTTTATTTGCAATGAGTTAAGACTGCAAATTCTAAATACTATAAAAAGTGTTACTTCTAAGAAATACACCTAGTACTCTTTACACCCACTTACTTAAGCATAAAGAAATTAGAAAATTAAAACCAAAATGTAAAATGTTAAAAAATAAGTGGGAAACTATGCACCACTCGTATAGTTCGAGGCTAATTTAGGAAGTAAAACAACTTAAAAATGTGCGCAGTTTGTCCTATTAACTCTTTAGAAAAATATATTGATTCTTTTGTTAAAAAAATAAATGAATTTGTTTCGAAAAACCATAAGGTTTAAATAGCTAGATATAATTTATAAATAATGAAAAACCGTAAATTTTCCGCTTCGTTTTTAGCTGCTATTTCAGTCGCCTCTCTCTCTCTCTCTCTCTCTCATTAACTAATTGTTCTAACTTTAACAGTCAAAAATATGCTCCATACCAACTTTTGGATGTAAACGATATATTTGAACCAACTTTAGATGGTGCAAATTTTTCTACTATCCCTACAGAAAATACCATTCTAAATAGGCTAAAAGCTAAATCCGGAGAAGAAAATAATGTTTACATAGAAGAATTACAGATTCCTTCAGCAAATATTACGCCCACAGGTTGTGTATTAAAACCAAAACCTAATTCTTATCACTATAAACAAGGTAAGCAAATCAGCTACACTTACCCAGCTCCATACCAATTTAAGATTAATGATTTTTTTCCAAACATTGATAAAAATATTCAAGCAGTAGATGCTACTTTGCCTACCGTTTGTCCGGATGTAATTTCTGCTTATGATTTATCGATG
Source organism: Mycoplasmataceae bacterium (assembly GCA_031281465.1). Taxonomy (GTDB): domain Bacteria; phylum Bacillota_I; class Bacilli_A; order Mycoplasmatales; family Mycoplasmoidaceae; genus Malacoplasma_A. The sequence continues at coordinate 1,665 of JAITFH010000027.1, forward strand.
AACTATCATGATATACCATATACCGGAAACATTACTACACAACAAAACCACTTTTATTGGGATGACACAAGGTTTACTCCCAATTTATCTGGAACTTACTACGAATCAGGAATAAACGATTTGTGAATAGCACTTGAAAGCTTAAAAGTTACTGTCGGAACTTCTGATATAAAATTCAATAGAAACCAAGTAGAACCTATCATCCCTGCGGATATTACAAATAATTTCTCAACCGAACCTGTGGATCAAAAATATAAAGTAAAATTAAGAACCAAAGCTAATTCTACCTTTTATGTACCCAATACTACTTTTTATATTTATATTTGTCGAGATGTGTATACTCCAATTCCAGCAGCTACCGCTGCAACATTCTTAAGCACAAAGTCTAATTTTGATGGTTCAACAAAACATTATTATTTAACAGCTGATGTTAGTATGAATAATACCAGTGGCAACAATCAAGAAATAGCTTGTTTGGAATTTGGTGGAGTGTTAGATGGAAGGAGAAAAACAATTACATCTGCTAACGCCGATAATGCTACTAAAAATTGAGATGATAATGGTGTTTTGTTTTCTGGAAAATCCGGAAATAATCAACCATACTTTAGGAATTTAATTTTACCGTTGAATGTTAATATTTGTAATTACACAGCTACTGGTGGCGGCACTCCTAGTGGAAGAAACACGGTTTTCCAAAATGCGAATGTCGAAAATGTACTACTCAATGTCACTAAAATTACAAGTTATTCTTCATATGGTGCCGGTATCCTCGCGGGACATCATTCGTATGGTAGTGGAGCAAACCAAAAGTGAAAGTGAACCAAATTGTATTTGCAAGCTAATTTTGATTGTATCTATACTACTAATCCAGGTGTTAATACTGGAATATTTTTTGGACAGTCTAGGTGAGATATGGGTGGTAATGTACTAACGATAAAAGACATTAGTACTAGAGTAAATTATCAAGGAATTGGTACTGGTATTGTTGATGTGGAAAAAAAATATAGATGATTTGGCTCTTTATCTGTAAACGATAACCCTCTTCCTACGCCTCCTGTAACTAAAAACGAAATAAATATAAAGGGTGTTGTTGACGATTTATATAACTGCAACACTTTTAAGACTAGATATAAAAATAGCATAACCGACTTTTTAGGCGTAAAAGCTGAAAGTTATGTAGATGTAACAAACCAAACTAAAAAACCATCCGATTACACTAGATTGGAAAATTTCCAAGCTAATTGATATATTCCTACTAACAACGATATAAATATAGGTCAAAACGAGGCAATCCCACAAAGATCTTGAGTTTGTAATCCATTTTAGCTTAAACTAAGCTAAGTAAATAAAAAAGCACCCCGTGAGGAGTGCTTTACAAGTTTAAGACCGATAAGAATTCGAGTTACCGATACGAGTTGACTTATGAACCCTTTACGAACATCCCTTTTGTGAAAGAATGTCCACACTTTGATTATATACAAAAATTTAAAAAATCGGGGTTTTTGAATGTGCACCCATTTTTCAAAAAAGTCATTTTTTTGCGTCAACGAAAAAATTTTTTTTCGGTTGTAAAATTGAAATTTTTTTAGTAAATGGCCAAAAACGCGGTAATATATATAAGTGGAGGGCAAAATGAACTTCGTAGCATTAATAGGTACAATAGAAAAAATACAAAAAAATACAACAAACAACTCAACAACAGTCGAACTTAGAGTCGAGTGTTTTAGAGACAAGATCGAGGAAAACTGGGAAACCGTCGTCAAAATAGATGTTGACAATAAGGAATTCGAGTCCGAACTCGCACAGCTGAAAGATGGCCAAATCATTGGCGTCAAAGGGGCAGTGAATGAACATGGACTAGTCAAATGTGAAAGACTACAAATTTTTAGTTAAGGTAATACAACACTATGCAAATAACAAAACAAATCAACGATAAAGAATGTGGAGTTTGCGTAATCAACACACTGGTGTTTGAATACTACAACAAAGACATTAAACAAAAATTATTGGCTGAGGCGGTTATTGGAGACAAAGGAATGAGTTTGTTTGATTTCGAAACATTGGCGACTAAACATGGAATAGCTTGTGATTCGTTTCAAATCGAACGGATGGAATTTGAGGAGCTGCCAAACAATAAGCTATTTGTTGTTTTAGTAAGCGATAATACTGGTGCATTGCACTACACCATTATCAAAAAACACACAAAGCACGTAGAAATGTTTGATTCGATTTCAGGAAAAACAGTTTCAGAAACCGATAAGTTTTTAGATGTTTTCTCCGGAACTATCGTGTTTGTTTCGAAACTTTATAAAAAAATAAATGTTAAAATCGAAAACGACAAAATTGTTAACATCTTTAATTGAAAATATTTTTTCGTGAATATTTTTTTACAAGGATTGAATATTGCATTTTCGGTTGTCGGAGCTAATTATCTAAGCAAAGTTATTACATTTGGTAACGAATTTAAAAATGTAATCACTATTTCGGCATTATTTCTCATATTTTTTGCTTGTGCGAGTTTTTCAAAATACATTCTTTCGATGATAACGAAAACTGATTTGAATAATAATTTTCTAATTTTAGCAAATAAATTTTTAGAAGTAGCTTTCAAAAAAGACGGTTCGTTTTTCAAAAAAGTAAACAAAACTCATATTTACATGAATGATACTGCTATTAGGAGCATCTGTGAGTTTTACATAGTGGAGGTACCAAAACTAGTATCTAGTGCTGTTTTGTGCTTTATCTGTTTGCTTTTAATTTCTATTTTGAAATATGAATTCTTACTTTTTTGTTTAGTAATTTCGTTAGTTATTACTATTATCGGAATTATTGAATTTGCTTTGCAAAAAAGAATAATTAAAAAAGTTATGAAAAATGAAGTAGAAAATATTGGAGTAGAATATGAGTTAGCAAATTACGTAGGAACAAAACAAAACTATGTGATAAGAGATGAAATTAGTAAGAAAATAAAATCTAATTGGCATAATCATATTAAGTACGATAACACTAATAGTTTTTATCGTAATAACATCGAATTAGTTTTAACAACAATAGAAAAAGTTATTTCGATAGCTATTGTAATATTTGGTTATTACTTTATTAGCAACAAAGAAATGGATTTTGCAAAACTATTATTTTTATTCACATTAAGTAATATGTACTGAAATGCATTTTCTAGCTGAATAGATTTTGCAAAATTCTATATTCATTTTAACATCTTTAAAGAACTATTTTTGCAGCAAATTTTGATTGGAAATCAAACTGGAGGGAAAATAGAAATAGATGGAATTGTTAAAAGTTTAGAGTACTTTGATGAACAAAATAAAAAAGTTTCGTTCAAAAAATCCAATATCAATAACATCGAACTTGAAACTTTGAACAAATTAAAAAATAGAACAGAAAAAACATTTTTTATTAATTCAATACCGTTTGAAGACTTAACTGTGGAGTGAGTAAATTCGAATGTCGTAATATTTGATAAAACACAAGTGTTTGATGTTTCTTCGTTAATCCCTAACTTCTTTTCTCATAATCTTATCGTTGAATTTATCAAAAAATTTAAATATGGAGAATTAGAAAACACCGGAGAAAACTCTATCGAAAATCAGCAAATACTAAGTTTGTTTGTTGGGTTAACAATGACAAACAAAGTAATAGTTTTTGATGATTGTTTCAGATACATAAGTAAGAATAAAATGGAGTTTATAAAACAAAAAATTATTCCAGCTATTTGCAAAAATAATATAGTAATACAATACTGTCCAGCAAGAAAAACTAATAGCAGTAGAAAAATCAAAAAAGAAAATAATATTCCGTTAGTTAGTAATAAAATAAATTGTTTTGCAAAGCTAAGTGATTTTCAATAAATTATTTATTGTTCTTTAATCATTCTGCATCATACGCTTCTACTTCAGCTGGCGTTCCTAATGGTGTAACATCATCTTTATTGATTAGAAAAGCATAAATTTCTTTTTTCTGATCAATTAGATATTGGTACATCGGAGCTATATAAACTTCACGAAAATTATTTTTGATGTCTTTTTGATGTCTTTTAATAATTATTTTGAAATCAGCTCATTTTTTAAAGTAGTACAATCCAACTGATGCCATGTCAGAAATTCTAACTTTTTCGCTAACTTGAACAGCTGGAGTATTGGGAGTTCCATCAAGTGTTTTTACAAAACTTCAGTGTTCTCCTTCTACTTTAAAAACAGGAATTAATCCATCACAATTATCTAAATCCATTTCTTCAAGTGCTTCGGGATCGATATGTGTGTCGATGTTAAAAATAATCACACCTTCATCTGGAGAAACATATTTTTCTGCTAAAAAAGCTGTGCAAGCTTGACCACTTGTAAGATAATCGATTAAAATAATTTGGTATTTTCTGATTCCTAAAAAATATAATTCTCGTTTAATAAATTCACTATTAAAACTTCTGATATTAAAAATAAAAATAAATTCATCATCGAAATATTTTTTTAAACTAATAATAGATAAATAGAATAAACTTTTTCCTTTAGCAATTATTTCGTATTTAGGTTTTGCTATTCCTTCTTTAGTAAATCTAGAGCCTAAACCTGCCGCAGTGATAATAATTTTCATCGTTTAAAGTCATTATATCTAGCATGTTTTTCGTTTGCTCTTAAGCACAAAAAGAAAACCATAAATTTACTTTTTGGTAAGCAAAAGAAGATATAAAATAGTATACAAAAAAATGTATACATAAGTATAAAACAAATAATAGATATCTCACTTTTTTAATTTTAAACTATAATTTAAAAAATGAACACTGAAACTAAACAACTAAGTGATATAGAAGTAATTGGGGAAAATTCGGTTTCTTTGTCAACGGAAGATTTCATCAATTCTTTAGGTGTAGATCGTAGCACGGGATTATCTGATTCGCAAGCAAAAGCTTTATTAGAACAAAACGGAGAAAATGTTTTAGCAGCAGGAAAACAGAATACTTGATACAAAATTTTATTCCATCAATTTAAAGATTTGTTGAATATTATGCTATCAATTATTGCGATTGTAGACTTTGCTTTCCTTCCTTTTTTGCACGAAGACCAACGATTAGATCATTTAATTCAGGGAATCGTAATTCTTGTAATCGTTATTTGTAATATTGCTTTAGCTACTTTTCAAGAAGTAAAAGCAAACAATGCATTGGAGTCTTTGCAAAAAACTAGTAGTCCTACTGCAAAAGTACTTCGTGATGGAAAACAACAAATCGTATTAACCAAAGATTTAGTAATCGGAGATATCGTTTTGTTAGAAGAAGGAATGATAGTCCCTGCTGATATACGTTTATTTGAAGCTAACTCGTTGAAGATTGAAGAAGCAGCGTTGACAGGAGAATCACTTCCTTCTGAAAAAGATGTTTCGGTAGTAATTGATTCAACTACTGCAATCGGTGATCGAGCTAACTTTGCTTTTGCTTCGACAATCGTTACTTATGGTAGTGGAATCGGTATTGTTTCTGCTACTGGTATGAATACTGAAATTGGTAAAATTGCTAAGCTATTAAGTTCTTCTGGAAACAAAGAAGATTTACCTCCTTTGAAAAAGAAAATTAATAAGTTAACAAAAACTTTAACATGATTCGCATTTATCTTATTAGCTGTAAATGCGATATTAAATATTTCATTCTATTTTGGAAACTGATATCCTTCTTATTGAGGTATAACTGGTGTTGCAGGTGTTGATAATCAATCTGCCCCATGAGGATTCTGAATCGAACTAGATACAATAATTTCCGCTATCGCTTTAGCTATTTCCTTAATCCCAGTTGCTTTACCAGTTAGTACTACCGTAGTGCTTTCAATAAGTGTAGCTAAACTAGCTAAAAAACACGCTTTATGTAAACAATTAGCAATTGTTGAAGCGATTGGAAACGCTACTGTAATTTGTTCAGATAAAACAGGAACATTAACACTAAACAAAATGACAGTTACTGACATTTGTGATTACGATGACATCATATCTAAAAAGAATAAAAACCCTTTAGAAGTAAAAGAAAATTTTGCTCGTTACAAACACTTAATAAGTATCGGTATGTTTTGTAACAATGCAGAAATTAATGAAAGTGAAAACACTTCTATCGGAGATCCTACGGAAGCTGCTTTATTATACCTAGGTTCAAAAACTGATTTAGATGTATCAAAAACAAGAAATAAATATAAAAGAGTTTTTGAACAACCTTTTGACAGTGATCGTAAATTGATGACTACTGTTTATAAAACAAAAGCAGGATACACTTCTTTTACCAAAGGAGCTGCTGAATCAATTGTTAATCTGTGTACAGAAATTCAAACTAGAGACGGAGTTAGACTAATGACTGACGAAGATCGTAAAGTTATTAAAGCTTATCTAGATTTATTGTCTTCTAATGCTTTACGTGTATTAGGAATGTCTTCAAGAAACTTTACAGATGAACCACAAAAAGACTCTAATTATGAAAACAATATGATATTTAAAGGACTAGTTGGAATGATTGATCCTCCACGTCCAGAAGTATTTGATGCAGTAAAAGTTTGTCATGAAGCTGGAGTTAAAGTAGCAATGATTACTGGAGATCACCAAATAACTGCTTTAGCTATTGCTAAAAATTTAGGAATAGTAGA
>JAITFH010000026.1 GCA_031281465.1 Mycoplasmataceae bacterium
AAATTTACTCTTAGAAAATAAGAATAATTCCACTAATTTCATCGCATGGAATTGAGATAACCCAGAATGACATCTAACCAATCGTTTAATGTCCTTATTGATACCTCCTTCTATTTTATTCGAAGTAGTTGGAACTTTAATTCCATCAGCTTCTAAATAAGCGAATAATGTACCGTTGTCTACCAGTGAATTTAACTGGTGCCAACAAGAACGAACATTTTTATGTGTGTATCATCATTTTCTCTTCGAATTAGCACTCTTGACTCGAGTTATTTCTTTTAAAAATTCATCGTATTTAACGCCTCACTTTTTAAGTTTATCAATTCACTCATCTCTCTTTGTTATCGTATCAATCCCAAACAAGTCTTTAACCAACTGTAAAATCTCCACTCCAGCTTCCGTTGTTGGTCTTGATGTTAAATGCTGCTTAGCGTTTAATTTGACATGGAAGTGGCATCTTTGTATGCTTGTGGTGCTCCAAGCGTCGTGAATAGCCTTTAACATGCCACAGCCGCCATCACAAACAACGAACTTAGGTGCTGCAACCTGTTTTAAGAGATGGATTCATGTTTCATAGCACTCGCTGTCGCAAATGTAAAAGTTGACAACAAACTCTGGTGTTATCATAATAAGCACGGTTTTACCGGTAACGTGTACCCCATCAATTATCGCGACATTGTATATTTCTCCAGTTGGTTCGATTTTAGGCAATTCATCTCAATATGGTTCCATTCGTCTTAGTATAGTTCTACGACAAAATTTTCTCTCCCTTATCGAACCTTGATTTAATAGTCAATCCATTAGTCCTTTGATAGCTATTGCTTTTTTGTCGATTTTGTGGGTCAATGCGTGGTATTGCTTGCACTCGTTACAATATCAGCGTTGCGACCCATTCCTATTGTGTCCGTGCTTAACCAATTTAGTGTTACAAACAGGACAAAACCTTTTACCATTATTTTTGTCCATTTTAAAGATTATAAGCGATGAACTATGCTACTCTTCATATAGTTCGAGGCTATTTCGGGAAGTAAAATGGCTTAAAAATGTGCGCAGTTTGTCCTATTAACTCTTAAATTCGATAATATTTCGACTAGGACAAAAATGTGCTATATGTCTACCACGAAATCTCACACCTGCATCAATATAAAGATGTTGCACTTCTTCTGGAACTGGTAGAACGGTTCTAATTTCTTTTCCGTCTTCGTCTTCTTCAAATTTGTCAAACACATCATGCATTTGTTGAATGTTTAGTCTTTTGTATTCTTCAATCTTCTCTTGGTCTTTGATACCTAGATATTCCATTATCCAATCGAAATCGAAGTGTTGTTGTTTTCCAGAATATTTACTCATAACAATTAAAATTATATAATAATTTTAATATAAGGAATGAAAATTTTTTGACTTTTTTTGGGAACCGTTTTCGCCATTAAAAAACCTTAGTAAAAAACTACCCTAAAACATAAAGTCTTCTATAAAACTAAAATTTGTAATCGTCTTCTAATCCATAAACTTTTTTAATAACCTTAGCAACGGAGTTTTTGAATTTACGAATATGGTTCTTTGCTTTTTTAATAATTACTGGGTTTTTGGTATTGACTGCAAAAGAATTGTCAGTTGCCTCAAAGGAAGGAATATCATTTCTACTATCCCCGATAGAAATGGTTTCAATAGTTCCTTCTTTTTGTTTAACATAATTTATTCCAAATGCTTTATTGATTCCTTTTTTGTTAACTTCAATCACATACTTATGAGTTCTGATAACAGAAAGTTCTGTGGAGAAGTTTGTGTTGATTCATTCAATTAGTTTTGGTAATCTGTGAGAAAGAGGAATAGAATAGATAATTAGTTTGTAAGCATCTAGGATGGAATTATCTTTAATTTTTCACAAATCTATTTTCTTGTTCATAAAAAGAACGAGTTTGTATCAAGTTTTCATACTGTAAACCGCAGTTTGTTCGTTTGTCTCTGGAGTATATGCTAATAAACCATATTTGTTTTTCTTTACATAATCGTAAATTTTTCATACTGTATCGTTGGGAATTAGATTGGTAGTAATTTGGTTCGTAGAAAAATCAACGATGTATCCACCATTACTAAAAATCCCATATTTCATTTGTTTTTTAGCATATTCTTCGATTGTTTTTTTTATATTTTCACAAGAAGCCGAACTTCTTCCAGAGCATAAAACAACTTGGTCTCCATGGTTTAAAACATAGCTCAACGCTTTTAGGTTTTCATCCGATACAGAACGTAAGAATTTGGTTAAAGTATTATCTATATCAATAAAAAAGTACTTCATTATAAAGTAATTATAACTTTGTAGGTGCTATAGTTTTCTTTTTTTTATATAATAAGAATAATTATGAAAAATGTTTCGATCGATAGAAAAAAACAAAAAGTCATTCGTCACAAACGATTTTTAAGAAAAATTAAAATAAACGGAGAAAACAAACCACGTTTAATTGTTACTAAAACAAATTCACATTTATATGCTCAAGTTTTGGACGATGAAAACAGCACAGTTATTGCTTATGTTGACTCTAAACAATTAAAGAAAACTGGAAGTGTTGAAACTGCAAAAGTTCTTGGTGAAAAAATCGCTAAACTGGCTCTTGAAAAAGGTGTAAGTAAAATTGTATTCGACCGTAACGGACAAAAATTTCACGGACAAGTTAAAGCTTTAGCTGATGCCGCTAGAGAGACTGGTTTAGAATTTTAATTCTATTTTTTTGTTTTTGTAAAAAGATATTTCCACCTAATCTTATTTCACTATTTCCTTTTCCTTTAATGATGAAATCGATAATATTTGAAATTTTATCAGAACTTATTTTTTTAATGTTGTTTTTAGATAAAAAATTGTAAATTACATAGTAAAGAACGTGGGGTTGATGATGAACTAATAATTTACAGTCATAGTCTTTGTTTTCTCATTCTGTGTAAATTTCTTGAATTAGTTTATCTTTGTTCTTGTTTTCTTCATTAAATTTTTTGTACTCTTTAATTGTGTCGTTAAACTTTTTAGTTTGCCAAGTCTTAATTTCTAATCTAATTTTATTTCTTGTGTATTTATCACAAAAATTAGTTTCATCTATTCCATAAGGTATATGGTTTGTTAAACAATATTTTTCTAAATCTTTTTTACGAACATTTAGTAAAGGACGAAAGATGTTTAAACCGTGGTATTGGGTTCTTTTTTTTATACCATAAAACAGAGTTTTAGAGTTCTTTTGTTTTTGCATAATAGCTGTTTCTAAAAAATCATCTAAGTTGTGGGCGATGAGGATAGTGTTTAAGTGGTGTTTTTTCGAACATTTAAGAAAAAAGTCGTAGCGGATAAATCTAGCAATCGCTTCGAAATTGTTGCAGATTTTTCTGTATTCATCATACATTTGCTCAGTAACAGTTAAAATTTCTAATTTTATATTCTTTTCTTTGCAATATGCTATGACAATATTGGTATCACGAAGAGCAGATTCCCTAACTTGATAATTAACATGACAAACCAAAGATATTTGGTTATGATATTTATCAAGTAAAGCCATTGAATCTGGTCCACCACTTACTGCACACAAATACTTTCTTTTATCATTCATCGTTTTATTTGATTATTATAAGTAATCAGTTTTTTTCAAAATCCCACTTTTTTGAAAAAAATAATATAATACCATTGGTGCTCATATTAGTCGTGGTCACACCTATTCCCATCCCGAACATAGAAGTTAAGCACGATTAAGCCGACAGTAGGATAAGATCTAGGATAGGTAGCGCTGTATATAAAGAAAAGACCCCACAAGGGTCTTTTTTAGTTTATGTGGACAAAACAGCTTTTTTACCCGTATCCTTATAGGATAAAACATTCTAAAATATAATTAAACTAATGTTTAAAATTTTAAAATTTTTTACTTGAAAACAGTGAGTCATAATGCTTATAGCATTAATGCTTAGTTTTGGTGAAGGATATTGTATTCTTCAAATGCCCATTTATATGACAAAAATTACCAACATTTTGTATGCTGTAACTTATGCTGATAACTTTAATGCTAAAGAATGTTTCTTGTATGTAATGTACACTATCCTATTTGTTTTTGGTTCATTGGTTATCGATTTTGTTGTAAGATTATTAACCACATATGTTTGTTACGGGTTTATAGGGAAATTGAGAAAGAATGTTTTTAAACATATTTTTTCTTTTTCTATGATAGAAACTTCTGAATTTCATATTTCTACATTAGTTTCTCGAGCTACTTGGGATACTAAAGTGGTTGGATGATTTTTCTTAAGCATTATGTCTAGATTGTTTGTTTGTTTAACAATTATGATAATAGCTCTTTTCCGTTCTGCTTTTTCTGAAGTTAAATTTACCACTTCGTTATGAATATGTGCTGGAGCAATTTTAGTAGTTATATTTTCTACCGGTTTTGTTTGGGTTTATTGTTATAAAAGAATTGAAAAATTATTGGATAAAAATATTTTTTATCTACAAGAAAATTTGAGTGGAATAAAAACTATCAAATCTTTTAATTCTTCTCAATTTCATATTAACCGATTAACTGAAAATAATAAAACTTTAAACAAATATTTTAGAGTTATAAGTATTCAAGAATCTTTAGTGAATGTGGCAATTTTTGTCTTCACTAATATTTTAAGTATGTTAATTTATTATTTTGCTGCTCTCAACTTTCATCCAACCGATGATCAATCAGTAGGGTTTGGAAATGCTACAGGTTTTTCTATGATGACTTCCATTGTTATTTCGTATTTATTATTATTAGTTTCTGCTGCTGGAAATATCCCTAATTTTATCATTTCAACTGCTAGGCTGTCTCGTTTGTTAAGAACTGAAGGGAAAATTAGATCTCCTAAACACCCCCAAAATTTTATTCCAGAAAAAATTGGTTCTATAGAATTTGAAAATGTTTCTTTTAAATATCCTTCAGCTATTGAAAATACAGTGTCTGATATATCGTTTAAAGCGAATGCTGGAGAAACTATTGCTTTTATTGGACAAACTGGAAGCGGAAAAAGTACCTTAGTAAATTTAATCCCCCGTTTGTATATCCCTTCATCGGGCAAAATAAAAGTAAATGGGATAGAAACATCTGAGGCTGATTTAGAGAAACTACGTAATTCTATTGGTTATGTTACACAAAAAGTTTCGATATTTAACGATACAGTAAAAAATAATATCGATTTTATGGAAAAGAATTTAAGTGAACAAGAAATGAAAAAAATAATTGAATGTGCCGGATTAACCACAACTATTAACAATATGCCTGATGGTTTAGAAACTATGCTTTCAGAAAATGGAGAGAATCTATCAGGTGGACAAAAACAAAGAATCTCTATCGCCAGAGCTCTTGCTATTAAACCAAACTTCATTATCTTTGATGATAGTTTTAGTGCTTTAGATAGCCGTACTGAATGAAAAATTCAAAAACTTATTCACGAAGAAATGCCAGAAGTTACAAAAATTATTATTAGTCAAAAAATATCTTCAATTATGAATGCTAATAAGATTTATGTGTTAGATAAAGGAAAAATTATTGCTGAAGGAAAACATAATGAATTAATAAAAACTAATCCGCTTTATGAGAGTTTATGTAATATCCAAAATGTATCGGGAGTGGAAAATGGAAAATAATTATTACAAAGAAAAAAACTATTCCGTAAAAGAAACTATTAATGTTAGTTTTGGTTATTTTAAAAAATTTAAATTACTTTTCTCTTTAACGATTGTTTTTGGTATTTTCCGAAGTGTTTTCGTTGTTGTTTTACCATTTTACTTGCAGTACTTTATTGATTTTATACTTTGCTATATGACAAGTGATCATAAAATCAGTAGCTACTTTGGTGCTTACGATTACATATTAACACCAGGCGATTTAACCTTCCAATTTGAAATTTTACTTTTATACTTTTTTCTTTTAGCAGCTTTCTCTTCTTTAGAAACCATTACTATTAATGTTTTTAGATTAAAACTAAATAATGATTTTAGAACTAAAATTGCTAAAAAGATTAACAATATCGATATTTATTATTTCGATTATTATAAGCACGGAGATATTATGGAGAGACTTACCAATAACACGCAAAACGTGACAGATTTTCTTCCACAAATATGTACAGTTTTTGTTACAGTACCAATCTTACTAATTGGTGTCTTTACTATTTGTTTTATCTACTCTTGAGTTTTATTTTTATTTACTTTCTGTTGTGTGATATTGTCTATCGTAGTCAGTGTGTTTATTAATAAATTTCGTTACAAACATAATGTTGAGGCTGCAAAAATAGATGGGGAATTGTTTGGACATATTAATGAATCAATTTATGCTCTGCATACTGTTAATCTTTACAATAAAAAAGACAAAACTATTGATAAATTTGATTTACTAAATCAACGATCAAACAAACTTTCTATCAAGTCTGATTTTATCTCAGCATTTGGTTTGTTTATTAACAATATTTTTTCTTATGTTATCCAACTTGGAGTTATTATTATTGGAATTTTTATGGTAATTAATGGAACTAATTTGAGTATTATTCCTTCAATAATTTTATTATCTACTTATTTCAACTCTCCGATAAACCAAATTTCTGATTTTTTCTCTAATTTCTCTAATTTTTATTCTTCTGCTAACCGTTTGTATAATTTCTTAGCGATTCCAGAAATAAAAAAACAAACCGGGGAAGAGCAAAAAAACCTTTCATATGTAGGAAATATAGAATTCAAAAATATTACTTTCTCTTATAAAAAAGATGTTCCAGTTTTAGAAAATGTTAATCTTTCTATTCCAGCTGGAAGAAAAATAGCTATTGTCGGAGAAACTGGTTCTGGAAAAACAACTATTACTAGTCTATTAATGAGGTTTTACCGTGTTGATAAAGGGGAAATAACTATTGATGGTATCAATATTAACGATATGACGGAAGACGAGTTATACCGTTATATTTCCATTGTTCAACAAGAACCGTGAGTTTTTTATGGTTCTATTATGGAAAACTTAAAATACAACACTAATGTTTCTGAACAAGAAGTGAAAGATTTATGTCGTAAACTAGATATTGAACATATCTTTAATAGTTTTCCTCACGGTTATGATTCGATAATATTTGGAGAAATTACTTTGAGTCACGGAGAAAAACAACTATTAACAATCGTAAGAGCTATTTTGCAAAACCATAAAGTAATTATTTTTGATGAAGCTACAAGCAATATCGACTCTAAAATAGAATTAACTATTAAACAAGCTATCAGCGAGTTATTTAAAGATAAAACTTCTATTACTATTGCTCACCGTTTATCAACTATTGTTGAAGCAGATTGCATTTATGTCTTAAATAAAGGGAAATTAGTTGAGGCAGGAACACACCAAGAACTATTAGAAAAAGGTGGTATTTACAAGACGATGTATGAACAAAAATTCGAAGAAAATTAGCAGTCGACATATTAGTTTGCTAACTTTTTACTTTTTTTGCTATAATAAAGTTGTATGACTGAAAAATTAATTGCAATAGTTTCCCGTGCTGCGGTTTGTATGCCTGAACAAACCATACAAATCCATGCCGGAAGAAAAAAATCAATCGCGGTGGCTGAATACTTTTTGGAACCCGATAAGAAGAAAAAAACAAAAAAAGTAATATTACTTACCCAAAAAGATCCAGATAAAGAAAGCCCTACAGCTAACGATGTTTGCGAGTACGGAACACTTTGTACTGTAACAAACATTAAACCTTTTGCTGAAGAAGGTGAAAAAACTTATCGTATGGATTTGCGAGGAAGTACTCCTGTTAAAGTAAACAAAATTTTCGAAGACGGAGAATACTACGAGTGTGAATACGAAGCGCTTAAATACGATCGACCTTCTACTGAAAAATCTGAAGAACTAATAAAAAGATTTTTAGATCTTTCAGCAGAAATGTTTAAAGTAATCCCTAAAACAGAATTCATTGCTTTCGAAAATAAGATTAAAACTTGTTATGATTTCCAAGCATTCTTAAACATTTTCACAGAAATTGTTTATGAAAATGGAGATGATGATTTTAGACAACGTATTCATAGTTTACTACCAATCTTATCTTGAGAAGAAAGAGTGAAAGAAGTAGAAAAAATCCTTGTAGATTTTATTAGTGCTCGAAATGCACCTGAAGAAAAAAATCCTACTCCTGCTTCTACTCCTGCTCAACCAAAAGATGAATTGAGTGATAAAGAAAAAGCAAAGATTGATGATGCAGTAAATAAAAAAGTAAATGAAACTTTAAGCAAACAACAAAGAGAGTTTTATTTAAAAGAAAAAATTAAAGCTATTCGTGAAGAAATAGGAAAAATTACTCCTACTGAAAGCGATGCTGCTGCTTATCGTTTTAGAATTGAAACTAATCCTTACCCACAATACATTAAAGATAAAGTTCTTTCGGAAATTAGTAAATTAGAATCTTCTTCTCAACAAGAATCTGGTTCAATTAAAACTTATATCGAATGACTTTTAGATTTACCTTGATGACAAAAAACTGAAGATGATAACTCTATTGCTCATGCTAGAAAAGTTCTTGATGAATCACATTACGGATTAGAAAAAGTTAAAGAAAGAATTATCGAGTATATTGCTGTTCGTTCTCGTGCTCCAAAAGGTAAAGCTCCAATAATTTGTTTATTAGGTGCTCCCGGTGTTGGTAAAACTTCGTTAGCATTTTCAATTGCGAAAGCTTTAAATAAAAAATTCGAAAAAATTTCTTTAGGTGGAGTTAATGACCAAAGTGAAATTCGTGGACACAGAAGAACATATTTAGGTGCGATGCCAGGAAGAATTATTAAAGCGATGAAACAAGCTAAAGTTATCAACCCACTAATCGTTCTAGATGAGATTGATAAAATGAGTCCTGACAACCGTGGAGATCCAGCTGCTGCTTTATTGGAGGTTTTAGATCCAGAACAAAACTCTATTTTCCACGATACTTTCATCGAAGAAAACTACGATTTAAGTAATGTATTATTTATTTGTACCGCTAACTACGGAGATCGTATTCCTCATGCTTTAGCAGATCGTATGGAAATTATCGAAGTTTCTAGTTATACTGAAACTGAAAAATTACACATTGTAAAAGAATATTTAATTAAGAAAATTCTTAATAATAATGGTATTGAAGAAAAACATTTAAAATTCCCTGACGAAGTAATTAAATTTATTATTCAACACTATACAATGGAAGCTGGTATTCGTGAAGCTGAAAGACAAATAAATAAAATTGCTCGTAAAGTGGTAGTAGAATTAGAAGCTAATCCAGAACAAGAAATAGTTTTAACAGAAGAACTTGTAAAAAAATATCTTGGAAAGATAATATACGACTTTAATTCCCGGGCTGAACAAAACATTAGTGGAGTAGTAAATGGTATGGCTTATACTACGGCTGGAGGGGATTTATTACCTATCGAAGTTACTTCGTATCCAGGAAAAGGAAGCTTTGTAATTACTGGAAATTTGAAAGAAACAATGCGAGAGTCTGTGCAAGTTGCTTTAGGGTATGTTCGTTCTAATGCTGCTAAGTTTGGAATCGGAGATGTTGATTTCTCTAATACTGATATTCATGTTCACGTTCCAAGCGGTGGTATTCCCAAAGATGGACCAAGTGCTGGAGTTACTTTAACAACCGCTTTAATTTCTTGTTTAAACAAAAAACCAGTTCCCGCTAACATTGCGATGACTGGAGAAATTACTTTAAGAGGTAAAGTAGGAATTATCGGTGGAGTTAAAGAAAAAATGATTTCTGCTTTCAGAGGCGGAATAACAGAGTTTTTCATCCCATATGATGACGAAAGATTCTTAGAAGATGTACCAAAAGAAATTCGTGAAAACGTGGAAGTTCACCTTGTGAAAGATTATCATGAAATTTACAATTCTATTTTCGTTGATCGTTAGTAATTGAAACTTTTTAGATTAAAGTAAAGAGTTTGGGAACATAATATCTTCTAGGATAGTAAAAGCTAGAATTAATGCTAGTAAGCAGATAATAGCTACAAATACTCCGAAGTAGATAGCAAACCCTAAAGAGTGTTTTTTCTCAGAAAAATTTTGTCCAGAAAACTCTTTCACTAATCTGCCATTAGTTTTTGTTCTAAAATCAAGAAATTCCGCTTTTAATTGTTCGATATTATTACTATCGCTTTTTTTAAGTTCCTCAAATTGTAGAGCTGCTTTGCCTAATTCTTTTTTGTTTTCTTTATAATTAATGAATTGTAAATCGGCGTTTAAAATTTTATCGTTAACTCGTCCTTTTTTATCCACTATTCAGTCGTTTTCATTGTAAGTAATAATCGATTGGATATTTTTAGCGACTTGGTAAAACTTAGCATCTTGAATACTGTTAGCTATTTCTTGGAAATTTTTAATGTTTTCGTTTTTGCTCTGAACTGAAATGATTGTTAGTAGTTCTGATTTTTGAGAAAAATCATAGTCGCTTAAAATGTGTTCGTCTATTTTGTCAATTCTTTTTTTTATTACTGCTAGAGTTTTATTTTTTTCTCTTATTTGTTTATCTAAAACATCAAGACTTTCGATACTATCACGATATTCTTTTCACTTATCAATTCTTTTCTCCATAATCCTATTCTTTTAAAGCAATTTTTCTAAGAGCTAAAGCTTCTAAAAGTTCTTTTTTAGTTTTAGTAGATTGTCCAGGATCAAACCACTGAATAGCTGTTACAGTAGTAAATTGTCATTTTTTAGTCTCAAAGAACTTTTTAATATAAAACACTGTTTCTTTAAAGTTTAAAGTTTTAGAGTTTTCGTAGATGTCACAGATGATGGCAATGGGAACGGAATCATTTTCTTTATTAATAATAACGATATCTAAATTCATTCTTCCTTCATAACGATTGCATACTATATCAAACTTATCTAAATCTATTTTTGTTTCTAAAAATTTAACCACACTCTCAGTTAGGTAATTTAATAAAGAAACACCATTAACAAATCTTTTCTTGTAGTTAATATTCTCTGAATAATCGTTACGAGAATAGTCAAAGTTTGTTGAGCTTCTTTCATATCCCAAGAATATCGATTTAACGGTTTGGTTTTTTGATAAACTAGGGTTTTTACTAAACTCTTCAGCATAAGTTAAATAGTTAATATAGTTTTTTAAACTACGATGAGTACCTAATGAGTCGGTTTGGATTTCAGCAGACATAAAAGATTTCACAATGAAAATGTTATTTTTAGCACGAGAAGTAATAACGTTTAGATAATTATCACCTAACTCGTTGTTAAAGATAGCGTAGGTATCAGCAAAACTTTTATCTGATTTGTAAACACTATATTCGCAGACGATAATAATGTTATCTCTTTCATCACCTTGAATATCATTAACAGTTTTGACAAATAAACCTTGGAATTCACCATTAGGTTTAATTCTTCTAAGCTCATTAGCAATAGCTTTGTTAGGGTGGTTGTAAATAGTTTTAAGAACATGGTTTCTCATTTCTTTTGAGAAAACAATAATTCCCACTGTTTCTTCTGGGTGTTTAGTAATAATGGTATTAACTAATTTAATAGCAATATCAGCTTCACGAGCATTAACACCATTTTCATACTCACTATCAGAAATATCAGCAGTAATGATTCCTGGATTTTGAATTTCAGGAATATCAATAATGTTTAGTTTTTTATCATAAAAAGCATAATTGTTGAAAGAAATAATTTCATTCTTTCTTGAACGGTAGTGGTATGTTAATGTGGTATAGTTTAAATGTTTAGAGATATAAGAAAGTAAAGAGAAAGAATTGTACATATCAATATTTACATCTTTAGAAATCAATTCTTCCATATCTACTGGTGTTCGATTGAAATATGATTCTGGTGGTAATTGTTTTTCATCTCCTACGATACATAGTTTTTTTGCACGATAAAGAATTGGTAAAGATTTTTCTAAAGTAATTTGCGACGCTTCATCAAATATGACATTATCAAACAATCCTCTTTTACAAGCGATATAGTCACTAACTGCGTTTGGTGGAGCTAGAATTACGATAAAGATTAATGATAAAATCTTTTTATATTTTGTTAGCGTTGCTTTGACATCATTAACTTTTTTAATACCATTAATTGAAGTATATAAATCGTTAAATTCGTCATATAAATCAGGATGTTCTTTGAACTTTTTTAGAATGTTTGAAATCAATGAAATTTCGCAAGAATCTCCGTCAAATTCTTTTTTCTCATTTAAAATAGAATTAATTTCATCGTAGTAGTTTTCTCCATCTGTTTTAATAAGTTCTAAGTTGTTAACAGCAAAAGCATTCATTTTTACAAAGTTCTTTGCTAAAAAGAAATCAAAGTTACTTCAGTTTTTTTCTTGAGCAAATTTAATTAGATTGCGATATTGTTCTGTTTTGTACTTGGAAAGTAAATCTAAGAATCAGTCACCATTATGTGTAGAGAATACACCTTTAGTTTGTGGTTCCATCATTTTAAAGAAGTTGTAACATTTTTGGTATTTTGCTGTTTTAGTAACGGTTTGTTTATTTAATGCTGCTCCAGAATTAAAAACATTATTATTAGATTTAGTTGATTCAAGTACTCATGTAGCTAATTCTTCAGTATAGAAATTATCATTGTCAGCAAAGAATGGGGCTAATTCAAAAAGCTTTACTACTTCTGACTCTGTCATATTAATAGAGTCTTGAGCAATATATTTTTTAAAAGCTAAGAAGTCGTCATATTCTGAAGCAATATTTCTTAATGCTGCTCAAAATTCTTTTTGATCATCGTATTTATAAATTATGTCTTGTAAAGTAAATAAATCTTTTTCTAGTTCTTTTCCGTTTTGACTAGTCAAAGATAAGAAGATAGGATATTTTTTTCCAGTATCAGTACTCATTAACTTTCTAAAAGTATCAACTTTTGTAAAAACTTGATCTAGACGAACTTTTTCTTCATATTTTTTGTTGTTTAATTCTGTTTGTCTTTGTAACCAAAAAGAAACACGATCCAACCCTATTTTTAATTGGTTAGTAAAGAATAGATTGAAGTCATCGTCATCAAACAACATTAATGTATAGTATTTAATACTTTTTAGACGGTTATAAACAACTTCTCCAGCTGTTCTTTTCTCGGCAACAAAAAGTACAGAATGTAAACGATAAGCTAAGTTAGCAATAATGTTACTAATAGTTTCTGACTTTCCTGTTCCAGGAGGACCTTGAATAACGATGTTGTCTTCTAAAGCATATTTAACTGCTTTCTTTTGTGGATAGTCTAACATAGAAAGTGTAATGATTTGACTTTCTTGAAAAGGAACACTTTCGTTAGCTGCTTGTTGAATAGCATCATACTTAAAAGAATCAATATATTGAAAGAATTCATCGTAATCATTGTTTTCTAAAATTCTCAGATAGTCGTTATAAATATTACTGTTGTTTGGAGGGAAGAAACCAAGTACAGCAATATTTTCTACTGTATTTTTTCTCGCTTTGTTTTCGTCTACAAAATTAAATTTGTTGACATTAGCAAATTCCTCTGGACTAATTTTTTTAAGAATTTGAGTAATTTTCTTTAGCTCAGCTTCTTCAAAAACTAAACCATGTAATTTTAACTCGTGAGCAATACTTTCGATGTCAGCTGAAATATTATTACCAGTAAAGTCTAAATCTAAATTCTTTGATATTTTTTCATTTCCACCGATAACGATATTTGATTTTTCTAATATTCTTGAATTTAATTTAACTTTAGGTTTGCCTTTGTTTATTCCTAAAGAAAGAATTGGATCTCCGTTTTCTGAGAATTCAATTTCAACTTCTCAAAAGAATAGTGGAGCATAAAAAGCATTGTTAGCTAAAACATTTTTATTGTTGCTAACAATTGGCAAAAAACCTTTAATGAAAGGAAAACCTAAGTAAAGCATTGTTTCACCAATATCTTTAGTAGCTAGTACGTTTTTTTCTCTAATTCTTTTAAGGATGTTTAAATTCTTTTCGTTAAACCCGTTATAAAATCCACTTTCATTTCTAGTTTTAAATTCGATAATTTGTTTGTGCAAAAATTCAGAAAGAGAACCGTTGTTTTCTTTTGAAAAAATTTGTGAAACATCATACAAGTCATCTGTATCGTCAAAAATTTCAGAAAAGAAAGAATTGTTATTTATGTTGTTAGAAATAACTTTCTTTTGTAGGAATTCGATGGTAGATTTAAAACTTTTCATTTTCGTAGTATGTGCCGTCTAATTTTTCATAAATAGAAGAATCGGTTTTTTTAGGTTCGAAAAAAATTTTAGTTGGTTTGTTTAAAAAGTTAGCTGTATCATCGTTTTCAAATCTTAATTTTCGCATTTCTTCGTTTTTGATATTAGCATCAATTTTAGAAAAATTAAAGCTAAAATTTTCGCCATCTGGAGTAATAGAAACAGTTACGGGAAAATCACGATAAAGCATTGGTACATTTTTTTCATACAACAAGTAAGCTAATTTATCTGGAGCGGTTTTTTTTCCATTCATAAAAATAACTTTATTTTCAATAGTAACGATTTTAACCTTTTTGCCATATTTTAACTTCTGAGCAGTAGTTGGTCTAATTTTCATATCTATAATAAATTATAGCTTATTATAAGAAGGTTAAAATTCACCGGTTTTGCGCTTAATATATGATTTTGTAAAAACATATAATTTTACAAAATATGCAAAACAAAATATTTAAGAAAAAAATATTTATTTTATCACTAATTCTTCCGACTTTAGTTTCCACAAATATGGTTTTTTTATCAGGGTGTAATGAACCAAATACTGAAAAAACAATTACATGTGCAACAAAAAATACTCCAGAGTTTTATTTTGGTGAAATTGACACCCCATACGTAGTTGATATTTCTTATGCAAATTTAACTCCTACGCAAGATCCAAGCGTAGTTATCGATACCCCAGAATCAGAGTGATCAGTTTCTGTGTATCGATACTACAAATCAAGTGCTGCTATTGATGAAATATTTGACTTTAAATTTTCTGAAGATTATTCCAAACTTTCTATTTGCTATGTAACCCAATTAAATTTTACTGCTATAGGTGCTGATTTTAAATTGAAAGCACATTTAGAATATGTAGTTGAAGAACAAGAAATTAGTTCTAATGTTTTTGAAATTCCTTTAGTATTTTCAATTTACAAACCTACTGGTTTTACCGAATTTACTGAAGAATCAAAACAATACCTTTCTTTTCTAGATGACAGGACGTTTTCTTCGGTTGTAGAAACACCGAACCCAAACAAAGAAATGCCGAATGCTAAAACAGTATATACTGGTTGAATATTAGGAAAATATAAAGATGCAAGTGGCGAATTTGACACCGAAGATTCTTACCATTACTTTGTGGTGTTTAATTTACGCGCAGCCAAAGCGATGAAAGATGCAAGTGAAGTTTATTTTGCTAAAACCTCATCTTTCACGGAACAAAATTCGCACCGATTAAAGAGTGACAACGAGGACTGAAATTTTAAAAATCAAATGAACATTGATGAATATTTCGATTATCATGCTTTTAAAGAAGAATGAACTGGAAAACCTGGAGGTTCAGACGCTTATTTAGTTCCAGATATAGCTTTTGTTTCAGTTAGTTTTAGTGATTATCTAACTGACGGAGAACCGAATGCTCAAAAAACAGCTTTAAAAACTCAACTTGATAGGGTTAATGAATACTGCGAAACAGAAGGAGGCGAAAATAAAATGTCTGTTAAAATCGCCGAATCACATATTGAAAACAAAGAGGATATTTATATGGTTGGATATCAAGGAGAAGCATATTTAAGTGCAGAACAAAAAAATATGCGACATAGTAAAATATATGATTTAGGAGAAGATGCTGGGGATTATTTAAAATACAATGCTACATATCCAACTACACTTAATCCCATTATGGAAGATGCTGAAAATACTTGATATTATGCATCCGGTTATTTTAACCGAACTGGATTCCAACAAGGAATGACATTCGGTTCATCTGGTTCATTATTGATTAATAAAAATTATGAAGCAGTAGGAATAATCTTTTATATTCACCCTTCGGATGTAATTTTTGGTATATCATACATTTTAAATTTAGCTAACGAAGTAGAAGAGGAGGAACAATACTCTTACAACATCCTAAAACACTTCTACGAACATATAACAGTAGAATAAAAATATACATATTTTTGGGTAGGCAAACTACCCAAAGCTAAATTGGTTAAAACATATAATTACGCTATGAGCGATTTATCTGCTACATCACAAAAAGTACAACCTGAAATTAAAAAGCAACCTGTGCCTCAGGTACAACCTGTTGTAAAGACAACTGTAACCCAAGTACAAGTACAACCCACCGCTCAAACAGTAATGCCACAAACTCAGGTACAAAAAACGCAACCTACTGTTCATACGGTAATGCTTCAAACACAAACTCCCCAACCTGTGAAAGTTGAAACTGTGGAAACTCTGACGGCAGAATTAGCTAAAGTGAATGTTCAACTTTCACAAGCAAATAATCAAATTTCGCAATTAAAAGCTAAAGTTTATGATAATGAAAAAACTTTACCTCCAAGAATGCCAAAAGGTTTATCAACGATTTTTTTAGTTTGAGTACTTTTCGATTTTATTTTAGTAGTTTACGGAATCACTAATCCTTCTAACTATAGTTATGTTTTTTGAGTAGTTTGTCACATTATCGATGTGATATCTGGAATAATAATTTTATTATGTTATGTTGGAAAAAAAGTACTCATTAAAAATCAAATGGCTCAGTTGGAAATGATTTTTTTAGGAGTGATAGTATTAGTTAATTCCGGATGAATATACATCGATACAGCTTTCTTAGTAGAAATTAATGATTCTTGAATGGTTTATTTCCGTCAAGTGTTAATCGCTTTGTTATACTTAAATTTGGCTTTTTGTAGCACTCTTTTATTACTAAAACTCTATTCTATGGCTGCATGAATGAATAGAGCTAATTAAGTAATAAAACTATAATGTTCAAACATCTTTATATTCATATCCCATTTTGCAACTCTATCTGTACGTTTTGTGATTTTGTCAGATTTGAAAAATGTGGGGAGAAGGTTAAAGAAAA
The DNA here is from genome assembly GCA_031281465.1 of Mycoplasmataceae bacterium. Taxonomy (GTDB): domain Bacteria; phylum Bacillota_I; class Bacilli_A; order Mycoplasmatales; family Mycoplasmoidaceae; genus Malacoplasma_A. The sequence goes on from JAITFH010000026.1 coordinate 17,078, forward strand.
ATATGTCGAGTATTTGCTAAGCGAAATAAAAAAAATTCCTAAAGGTAAACTCGATTCCATTTATTTAGGAGGAGGAACACCTAATTCTTTGCCATTAAAAATGATGGAAAAATTATTGGAGAGCTTACAAAGACTTATAAATAAAGATACGGAGTTTACCATTGAATTAAACCCAGAACTTTTAACTCAAGCACAATGTGATTTATTTATAAAATATCAAATTAATAGAATTTCTCTTGGAGCACAAATTATGAATGATAAGGTACTTAAAATTTATCATCGAGCACACGACACTAAAAAAATTAAAAGTGCAGTTAATTTATTAGAAAAAAATAATTTCCAAAACATTTCATTAGATTTTATTTATGGTTTTAATGAAATGGGCGAAAAGGATTTAAAAAAAGAAATAAATTACATTACTAATTGCAAAGCAATTAAACATGTATCTTTTTATTCTCTAGAAGTAAAAGAAAACTCTATTATTGCTAAACAAAATTACGAACTAAATGAACAAAAAGTAGAGGATGAATTTGCTTTTATTATTGATGAACTAAAGAAAAATAAATGAAAAAGATACGAAGTTTCTTCTTGAACAAAAAACAAAAAATTTGTTTCTAAACATAATATCGGTTATTGAAACACAGAAGAATGAAGAGGGATAGGAATTGGCGCTTTTGGATATGAAAGTAAAACATATTATCATTACGAAGGTAAATTAGATAACATTTCTAAAATAGAAGAAAAAATGAACGATTATGATTTTTATTTTCAAATAATTAGTATGGGGTTAAGACTAGTTGAAGGAATAAATTTAAGCATTCCACAAAATCAAAAAGCATACGAATACTTTAAACAAAAAATAGGTAGTAATGTTGTTATCACTAAGAATAATTTTCTTAAAGCAAAAAATATTAATTTGCTAAACGAAATACTGATAGAATTACTTTAACTTATTGTTATTCACACTAAAAGTTATATGTGTTGTTACTAGAAATTATTTGTAAATCGTACTTCTGTCAGTTAAAAAACATATAATAGGAATAGCGATTAGCCAAAGAAAGTAACAGGATTTCCTTAAAAAAGTTACCGAGGTTGAAAGAAATGTTTATTACTTTTTTAATAAGCTCATTGCTAAGTTACGATAAAAATGAAAGAAATTATCTTACAAAAACAAAACGAAGTTCAAGAACTAACTGCTCAGTTAAAAAAAGCTGATTCATTTGTCCTTTTTGAATACAAAGGATTAAGTGCAAAAGCTTTTGCTAACTTAAGAAGAGAAATTCACGAAGCAGGTGGTTTGGTTTTAGTAGCAAAAAACAATATTTATAACCGTGCTGTTAAAGAAGCTGGATATAAAGAGTTTCCTGTTGTTGAAAACCAAGTAGCTATCGTTTTATCTGGTCAAGATGCTATCGCTCCATTTAAAGCATTAGACAAACTAATTAACCAATTTGAATTTGTCAAATACGTTAACGGTGCATTAGAATCTAAACTAGTTTCAAAAGGTGATTTCGTTAAATTAGCTAACTTGCCAGGAAGAGAAGAACTTTACTCTATGTTCTTATCTTGCTTACAAGGTTCAATCCGTAACCTAGCATACGGCTTACAAGCAGTTGCTGATACAAAAAACTAAAAACTATATATAATTAAGAAAGGAAAACAAAAATGGCAAAATTAACAAACAAAGAAATCATCGCATCACTAAAAGAAATGACTCTTTTAGAAATCAACGATCTAATTAAAGAAGTAGAATCAGAATTCGGTGTAAGTGCTTCTGCTCCCGTAGCTGCCGCTGCTGCTCCAGTAGCTGCTGCTGCTCCAACTGAAGCTAGCGTAGTATTACTTGAAGCTGGTGCAAACAAAGTTGCAATTATTAAATTGTTCCGTGAAGCTACTGGATTAGGATTAATGGAAGCTAAAACAGCTGTGGAAAAAGGAAACTCAGTAATTAAAGAAAACTTACCTATCGCTGAAGCTGAAGCTGTTAAAAAACAATTCGAAGATCAAGGTGCTAAAGTTAAATTAGATTTCTAGTAAATAAAAACTAAGTACTTATGCAAAATCTATTGTTCTTATCTAATGTGAAAGTCAAGGGCAGCGTTTATTCTTGTTAGAAAACCTAACACACTTTTAACCCCCCCCAAAAAAAACACAATAGATAAAATATAACAATGGAAAGAAAATTTAACGATCAAGAAACAAACAGAAGAAACAAACTTAAAAAATTAGTTGAAAAAGGAAAAGATCCTTTTAAAAACACAAAATGAATTAGGAATTATAATTCTTTAACTTTTAAAGAAGAATTTGGAAAATTCACTAAGGAAGAATTACACGAAAATAAAACAGAAGTAATTCTTGCTGGTAGAATAATGGCAGTACGTCAAACTTTTGCAGTAGTGAAAGACTTTTTTGGTACAGCACAAATATATTTAAACAAAAAAACAATTTCTCCAGAAATATGAGAGACTTTTAATGAAGATTTAGATATCGGTGATATTGTAGGATTAAAAGGTACTCCAATGAAAACTAACACTGGAGAAGTTACTCTAAATGTAGTTGAATTAGTTATTTTAACTAAGTCATTAAAAGTATTACCGGAAAAATTCCACGGTTTAGTAAACGAAGAAGAACGTTCTAGACAAAGATATGTAGATTTGATTGTTAACGAACAATCTCTTCAAACATTTGCTACACGTAGTAGAATAGCTTCTGTATGAAGAAACTACTTAACTAATGAAATGGGATTTTTTGAAGTAGACACCCCAGTATTACAACCAATCTATGGTGGTGCTTCAGCTAAACCATTCACAACACACATGAATGCTCTACACCGTGATTTCTTTTTGCGTGTAGCTCCAGAGCTACCATTAAAAAAACTAATCGTTGGTGGATTTGAAAAAGTATTTGAATTCTCTCGTAATTTTAGAAACGAAGGAATAGATTCAACTCACAACCCAGAATTTACTGGATTTGAGTTGTATTGAGCTTATGTTTCATTAGATGAAATTATGGATATTACTGAGAAACTATTTAAAATCACTGCTGAAGCATTAAACAAACCGGTTTACAACTTCCGTGGTTTTCAAATAGATCTTTCTAAACCATTTAGAAGAATATCTATGGTTGATATTATTAAAGAAGCTACTAATGGTGAAGTTGACTTTAACAATGTTAAATCTGATGCTGAAGCTGTAGAATTAGCAAAAAAACACGGTATTGAATTAGCTAACCACCAAAATGTTACTGGACACATTATTACTTTATTCTTCGAAAAATATGGTGAAGAAAAATGTATTCAACCAACGTTTGTTCACACCTACCCAGCTGAAGTTTCACCTTTAACTAAAAAGAATCCTAATAATCCTAAATTTACTGATCGTTTCGAATTATTTATCGGTGGAAAAGAATTTGGTAATGCTTACTCAGAGCTAAACGATCCAATTGATCAATTAGAAAGATTCGAAGATCAAATGAAAGAAAAAGAATTAGGTGCAGATGAATCTTGAGCTAGTGAAATCGATATGGATTTCGTAAACGCTCTAGAATATGGTCTTCCTCCAACTGGTGGATTAGGAATTGGATTTGATAGATTCTGTATGTTATTTACTGAAAACGATTCAATTAGAAATGTATTATTGTTCCCTCACATGAAAGACGAGAAATAATTATTCTCCAACTTTCAGGGTTCAATCTATGATTGAGTCCTATCGCACAATATAATAAAAATAATTCAAAATGAAAACCAGAAGCTTACATATATTTTTTTCTTCAATAGTCGAGATTCCGTGTGTGTGTGTGTGTCAGCAACACTAACTAATTGTTCTTCAACAAATACTTTAAACAGTACCAACTTTAAGTTATTGGATATAAAAAACATATTTGATCAAAATACAGTTCTTAAATTTTTTTCTCAATCATCAATTAATGATAAAACAATTTTAAATAGAATAAATGTAATTGCAGGACAAGAAGAAAATGTATATCGAGAAGAAATAGAAGTCACCGATATTAATTTTACTTCAAACACATGTAAACTTAAACCAAAAACCGATAGTTTTCATTACAAACAAGATACGATGACTTTTGGTTTTCAATTTGCTGAACATTTTAAAATAAATGACTTTTTCCCTAATGAAGATGTAAACTTAAGCACTAATAGCGGCAAACTTCCATCTGTTTGTCCGGATGTGATTTCTGCTTACGATTTAAGTATGAATTATCACGATATTCCATACGAAGGAAATTGTGCTAGTCAGCAAAACCATTTTTATTGAGATGCTCTTAGCTTTGATATAATTCGTGAGCATACTTTGTATCAAACAGGAGTTAATCAACTATATAAATGCTTGGGTTCTATAAAGATTTCGTTAGATGATGAAACAGAAGTAAATTTTAACATAAATCAAATAGAAATTGATAGTATCACTCAGAACGATAATAACAACGACAAAAAATATAAGGTTAAATTAAAAACCAAGAGTGATTCAAATTTTTGAGTTCCAAATACTAGTTTCTATTTGTACATTTGTGCAGACATTTACACACCAATAACTACAGTTAGAGAAATGTGTCCTGCTAAAACGGATGGCACACCCGCATCTTGAACTGGACATTACTATTTAGCAAACAATCTCACTTGAGACACAACGAACGATAAACAACGAGAAATGAATATCTTAAACTTAACTGGAGTTTTTGACGGAAGATATAGAAAAGTAAAAGTGCAAGGTTTTGAGGGAAATGATAAAATATGAAACGATAACGAGTATTTATTTAGTGGAATAGATGGATGATTTAGGAATATGAATTTAACCTTAGATATTAATATGTCCTGAACAGTTTCAATTTCTAACAACCCCAGAAGGTCTATCTTTAATTCTACAAATATAGAAAATGTTTATTTAACTGGTCCAACAATTACTGCTAGTATGGGTGGTACTCATATGCAAGGAGGAAGCATTTCAGTGTTATCTTCATTGTTTTTATATTCAGGAACTAAAAATAAAAAAATAGAAATAAAACGAGTTGCCATTAGAGCTACTTTAGATGCTAATAATTACAAGTCAGAAGATGGGTATGTATTGGCAACTGGTACTTTTTGAGGGACTAGTCAAGGAAACCAAGGAGGTAACGAAACAACTATTAGTGAAATAAATAATATGGTAACTTATAAAAATTTTCCTACTACTTTAGGGCAATATCAAAAACGTTGATTTGGAAGGGATTATCATGATTCATGACAAACTGGAGCTGTCGCTAATAAAGTAAATGTGTCCAAAGTGTTTGATGATTTTTATAATGAAGTTCAATATATGCCAGATCTTTATCCAAACAATCTTTTGCCCGAACAAATACAAATTACTGCAAGTAACGGCATAACTTACAACAAAACGATAGCACCAGAAAAAAGTGATTATACTTTTTTTGATTTCAATAACTATTGGTATATACCAACATCTGGTAATAGACCAATTCCGCAAAAACCTTGAGCATGTTTTACTGGTGTGTTCAAATAAATAATAATCAATTAATATCTATTTCTGTACTTTTTTAGATTCGTTCATAATAATTTTATAAATTTCTTCAATAGAGCCTGGAGACATTTTTGTACCAACTGCATGACGTACACGGCTAAGTACTTTTTCTTCTTGAGCTAGTACAAAAATCGGTAAGTTATTAGCTTTTTTATACGCTCCAATTTTTTTAGATAGTTCTAATCTTTTTAAAAAAAGTTCAATAATTTTTTCATCAATTTCACAAAGTAAGCTACGATATAGTTCTAAGTCTTCGTTTGCTTGATTTTCAATTTTGTTTTTTGTTTTCATTTTCGATAGTTATTATAAAACTTTGTTAAAATTTGAAAATTACAAAGAGAATATGGCATTGTTTGTGTCTGAAAAAAGAACTAAATGTCATTAATATTCTACAAACAAAGCTTCTATTATTGAAAACTACTTCTATATTCTCACAAAAATATAAAAATATAGAAGTAAAAAACAATATTTTATTAAAACTACTTCTATATTTCTACAAAAATGTATAAATATATAATGAGTTTATGGAGATTGTTAGAGAAAAAGAATTAAAATGGTTATCTGATAATAGTTTTGATGGTAATATTAAAATAATCATCGGTTCACGAAGAGTCGGAAAAAGCACACTATTAAATCAATACAGTGATTTTTTAATATCATCTTCGAAAGTGAAAAGCGAAAACATAATTAAGTTTGATTTTAATGATAGGTTAACACTGTTAAACACCAATTGAACAAAAATGTTAAAACAAATTAAAGTGCTTTTAAAACCAAACGAAAAGAATGTTTTAATAATCGACGAAGTCCAACAACTTAAAAAGTTCGAAGATTTATTAATAACTTTACAAGCTGATCCGATATATAAAAATAACTTATTAGATATTTTTGTAACAGGTAGCGATGCAAAAGTTTTGTCTTCCGAATTATCCACTTACTTTGTAGGAAGATATTTGGACTTATGACTATATCCTATCGAATTCTCATCTTTAAATAAAGTGTTAAGTCAACAGAATAAAACAGAAAACAACTGCCAAACAACCCTAACGAATTTTGAAATTTATAAAAATAATGGTGGAATGGGAAAAATCATTCCCTTCTACTCAAATTTTGAAAAAGTAAAATTAGAACTTAAAGTTCTATTCGAAGACATTTTAAAAAAAGACATTTTCTCTAAAATAAAAAATCAAGCAGAGTTTTACAGTGTTCTAAATTATTTATTTGATAACATAGGAAAAGAGTTTTCTAGTTTGAATGTTGAAAAATATCTTAAAGCTAATAAAATATCCAATATTTCATACAAGACAATTAATGAGTATGCTAAAAAGATTTGCGATTGTAGTTTGATGATTAGAGTAGATTATTTTGATGTTAAAGGAAAAAGAATTCTTGTATCTAATCCAAAATATTATTCTTACGATTTAGGCATACTTTCGTATAAAAATAATTTCCAGAGTAAAAACTATGGTTACTTTTTAGAGAATATTGTGCTATTAGAATTAAAATCTAATGGGTACGAAGTTTATACCTATAAAAACTACCAAGGAAAAGAAGTAGATTTTTTAGCTATTAAAAACGGTTTTATTACTTATTTTCAAGTAACAAAAGAATTGATCTGAAAAACCGAAGCAAATAATAACTGAGAACGAGAAGTTGGTAATATTTCTTCTATAAAGGATTTTCATAAAAAAATTATTATTTGTGA
>JAITFH010000017.1 GCA_031281465.1 Mycoplasmataceae bacterium
GGGTTATAATTTGTTTGTTCCATTGTTTCTGTAGTTTCTGTGTTACAACTAAAATTATAAGTTCCGCAATGGAACATAATTTTATTCCAGGGGTGGGAACTTTGGGCTTAATTTCAGCAATTTAAGCACTTGTCGGGAGGGGTAAAACCAAACTAAAAGCACCAGAGTCACTAACTGGTGCTTTTTATTTTCCTAACTTATTTAGGTAAAACGACAAATCTATCCAGGTTTCGCCAGGTTTAAACACTTAACTTATTATTTAGTAGCATTTTTTTTGTAACTATTCATAACTTTTCTAACTTGTTCTTCAGTAGGTTTTCTTCCCATTTGTGCATACATTGCTCTAATTTGTGCTTCACTAATAGGCGGGTTATTTTTTATTTGTTTTTTTATAATCTTTTTAGCTATAGTAAAACCAATAAAAGCTCCTACTAATAAAGCTCCTAATATTCCAAAAACTATTCCAACAATTGCTCCAGTTGTCATCTTGTAATAATTATACCCCACATTGTACTATGTACAATTGTGAATTGAGCCTTATCAGCTAGTCTTCTGAGTTATCAAATGTTATTGTTTCTAATTCGCCTTTTACATCATTAATTTTTTTCTTTTCTAATTTAAGTGCTTCCTTTTCAGATTTATTGTCTAAAATTCCAATTCCAATATCTAAAACATATTTGTATTTGTTTAAGAAATCTTTAAATCCTTTTGTTAAAGAATTCCATTTTTTTACAAGTGAAACCAATTCATCGGAACTATCTTTAAATGTTTTTATATATTCTCTTAATTCTTTTAATTTTTGTTCATATTCAGCAGTTAGTTTATGACCATCATTATCGATTAATAGTTGGTTAAGCACTAACCATAAAGTAGTTGGAGAAGTTAATAAAATGTGAGATTCGTATGCGGTTTTTTTTATTTCAGGTAGCGATTCATCAATTTCAGCTAATATTTTGTCAGAAGGAATAAACATAATGACAACTTTATTTTTATTGTTATCCGATATGTACTTTGTCAAATCGTCTATCATACTTACAACATCAGCTTTAAACTTCTTTAATAAATCAGGTTTCTTCTCAGGCTCTTCACATTCAACATAATGTAAATAATTATCTTTTGGGAATTTAGCGTCTACAATATATTTTTCTTCTCCGATTGTAATAACACAATCTGGACGTAATTTACCTATTGTAGCTTGCATTTCAAACATCTCTGACGGTAATATTGAACCAATAATCATTTCTAGTTGCTTTTCACCAATATTTCCTCTTAGTTTAGAGTTGTCAAAAAGTCCGGTAAGTTTTTTAATCTCACCAACTGCACTCGGAACATTAGCTACATCGTTAGAAAATCTATTAAGAATTTCGGTTATTTTTGTTTGAGCTTCTTGCAATGTTTTTTGACTTGTATTAACTTCGTTAATTAGGGTTGAACTAGTGACGAAAGTTTCGGTATTTGCGGTTGTAACTTTCGCAATGTTATCTATTTTTGTTTGTAGTTTGGTGTTTTCTTCTTTTAATGTTTTTTGACTATTATTAACTTCGTTAATTAAAGTTGAATTAGAAACAGAAGCTTTAGCGTTTGCACTTGTAGTTTCAGCGATGCTTTCTAACTTTGCTTGTAGCGTTGCATTGTCATATTGCAACTTTTCGTTTTTTTGTTTTATTTCATTTAATTGTTCTTTCAATAGTAAAACAGCATTGTTAACAGAGTTTTTAATCACTTCTTCTATTACGGCGGTATTTTGTACTACTGGTTGAGAAGAACAGCTTGTAAAGAATAGACAAGTTAGAAGCAATAGAACAAGAATAAAAAATGGTAATAAATATTTTTTATTTAACATATTGTTAAAATTATAACTTTTAAGAACCTACATTAGGTTCAATCTAATCAGCTTTAATTTTTAAAGTCGAGTTGTTTTGAACATTGTATTTACGAGCACATGGTTTTTTTTCTTTCAGAACTTGAAAACTACTAAAAATTTCTGTAATTAGTTTTTCAGGGATATGAGATGTTTCTGAAGCTTCGTTTAATTGGATAGTTGTTAATCCATCAGCTTGTTTAAATTTCTTTTTAGAAACGCTACCTAATGTGATGGAAGTTTTTTTAAGAGAACAATGTCCTTTGTCTCCAAAACTATACCCAATCTCAACATAGTATCTTTTAAAATATTTACCATCCTCTTCTTTAACAACTCTTCGGTCTCCAGAAGAACCTTTTGTTTTTAATTTTTCTACATGTTTTAATCAACTATCATATTCTTCTTTTTTAATCTCATCTCAGTAAGTATAAAAATTATTACATATTAGTTTTTTCTCATTTTCAGTTTTGTACGCCAACCCTTTTGAAGCATAGACAAAATTCCTTTTTTCTTTCTTGTCGAACTTTGCAATTAGTTCTTCTAATGTGTAACTATTTAAAATATAAACTTTTTCGTTTTTAAATATGTGTTCGTTGAAGTCTGGTTTGAACTTACTATTATTTAAATTCATTTTAACATTAGATAAGAAACAACCATATTTAGCGATAGGATATCCATATGCTCCCAAACTAGCTTTATTTAAATAACCATCGACTCCAAGATTGTTTACTAAATAGAATCAAAGCAAAGAAGAAGCTGGATTTTCGATATATCAAAATTTTGGTTTAAAATGATTGATAAGTTTGACTGTATTAATAGCACATTGTTCACCTAGTCTTTTAATAAATAATTGTTTATCTGCTTTTAGGTTTTTAGTAAAACCGGCTAGCTTTAATTTTTCAAACTCTGGAATGCTTCTTTCTACTAGTTTAGTACCACTTTCGATTGTTCCATATCTTTGTTCTTTTTTTCAAAAACAAGTTCCTCCACCAACTAAACTTAAAACATTTGAAAATGATTGACAAAGTGTAGAACTAACAATGATGTCTGGTTTAGGTATATTTAAAGATTTAAAGAGTTCGACAATATTTTCAAAACCATTTACTTTATGAATTGAACCATCTAGCTTTTTCATTCCGCAAGCTAAATCTAGTTCGTAATAATGGTAGTTAGGACTTTTGTAGTCATTACTCTTTTTCGGTACTACATCGAAAGTATATATTTCGTACATTCCGTTATCTATCGCTTTTGCGACAGAATTACAACCTCCACCGAACAAATCCCAAACTATTAGTTTCTTCATTTTCTTATTCATATTATAATATGAATAAGATAACATGTCTGATAATTTTTTAAACTTCAAAGAATTGATGTCTATTGAACAGCATAAGTTTTACTTTACCAAAAAAGCTGTCAATTGAGTTGTGGAAAATCTTAAAGATGCTTTTGGCTATTGCTGCAGAAATGAATTAAGTCTGGATGAATATTTACCTCCTGAAAGATTTGGTAATTTACAAAATCAGATTACTGTTTTTATTTCGGTAAGACTATCTGAATTGTGAGAAAATGCTATTTACGAATCGATAAAAGAAATGTTCGGACAGTTAGAAATTAAAATCGATAACGTTAAAAGATGAACAACAGCAGACGGAGATATTTCAATATTAGGGAAAACATGAGAAATAAAAACTTCTCAAGCTAAAGATTCTTGAACTGGTGCTACACATTCTTCACACAAAGTTCCTAGATATATTTTGGTTCATTACCAAATTGATAGAAAGAAAAGATTAGAGTTAGTGAACAATAACGAATTGTTTCCTAGTTTAAGTATTTATTTGATTGATGATATTGAAGAAGACACAAGAGAAATTTGAAATGGGGAACCTAAGGAAAATTCTTCTTTCACTACTTTCCGTATTAAAAAAGAATGAGTAGAACAAAATAAAGTTCTTTGCATTTGAGGGGATTTGGATATTTCTAAAGGGAAGTATGCAAAAATAATTCACGAAAAGAACCCTAATTTAAATTAGTTTCAGTTTTGCAAAAACACAAAATTTCTATTTTACACTTTTTAGTTTAGCTAATAAATCAGCTATTTCTTTTTTCACAGCAGCTTTACTTGGACCACCAGGAACTTTCCTATTTTCTACTAATGTTTTTAGATCTATTTTTTTGTATACATCTTTTTCAAATAGTTTTGAGAATTTTTTATATTCTTCAAGTTTTAATTCATTTAAAGTTTTGTTATTTTCTAAACAATAACGAACTAAACTTCCTGAAATTTCATGCGCATCTCTAAATGGTACATTTTTTCCTACTAGATAATCAGCAACATCGGTAGCTGCCATATGTCCACCATTTGCACTTTGTAACATTCTTTCTTTGTCTCAAACTAAGGTTGGCAACATTAGGGTAAAAACTTCTAAACATATTTTAATTGTATCATAACAATCAAAGATACATTCTTTATCCTCCTGCATATCTTTGTTGTAAGCTAATGGCAATCCTTTCATGGTAGTTAATAATGAAATTAAGTCTCCATAAACTCTTCCAGTTTTCCCTCTAACAAGTTCGTTAATATCTGGGTTTTTCTTTTGAGGCATAATTGAACTTCCAGTACTAAATTGATCGCTTAATTTAGCATAACGATAATCATTAGAAACAAAAATAATAATTTCTTCGTTAAATCTAGATAAATGCATCATAGTTGTTGAACTATTAAATAAAAATTCAAGTAGATAGTCACGATCGCTTACACCATCTAGAGAGTTAGGTGTTAGGTTAGCAAATCCAAGATATTTTTTTGTATACTCTCGGTCAATGTTGTAAGTTGTTCCGCATAATGCTCCATTACCTAATGGCATATAATCAGTTCTTTTATAGTTTTCTACAAATCTTTCTAAATCACGAGTAAACATTTCAGCGTAAGCCATTAAATAGTGAGCTAATGTTGTTGGTTGTGCTTTTTGTAAGTGGGTGAAAGCTGGCATGATAGTTTCAAGATTTTCTTTAGCTATTTTTACTAATTCATTTATTAAGTTCTTTAATAATTCACGAACTTCATTGATTGCTCTTTTAATATACATTCTTGTATCTAAAGCTACTTGATCATTACGTGAACGTCCCGTATGTAGTTTTTTTCCAACATCTCCAATTCTATCGGTTAATACTTGTTCAACAAACATGTGAATATCTTCCCCATTTTGAACTTTAATTTTGTTCTTTTCAATATCACTTAAAATATTCTTTAGTTCATCGGTTATTTTTTTTACATCAGCCAATGGTAAAATTTTTTGTTTACCTAGCATTTCACAATGAGCAATACTGCCTGTAATATCTTCTTGGTACATTCGTTTGTCAAATCTTAGTGAACTATTAAAATCATCTGCTTGAGGATTTAATGTTCCGACAAAAGCTCCAGATCACATTTTTTTGTTTGGTTGTTTGGGGTTAGATTTTTTTGTTGCCATAGTAATGATATTATACTCATACACTATATTCTTTTTTAAAGAATAAGGATTATTTCAGCTCAAATGGTGTTATTTTTTTGTTCTTAATTTGTTCGTTAGCTGTAAGAAAAAAATCTATCGTACTTAAAGAAGTAAATAATGGTAATTTATTCTCTGAAGATACTCTTCTTAAATTGTACCCAAATTTTTTCTCGTTTTTACCAACAGTTGAAGTATTGATAATAAAATTTATTTTATTATCAAATATGTTTTTATAAAGTTGTTCGCCATCTTTATTAATTAGTTCAGAATTTATTCCATTGTTTTTTAAGAACTTTTGTGTTCCTGGAGTAGCATAAATTTGAACTTTATTTTTTACTAATAATTTAGCTGTGTTTAAAAATTCTTTTTTGTTTCTATCAGCAATAGAAACTAAACATTTAGGTTCGTTTTTTAAGTCTATATTCAAGCTTTGGAATGCTTTATAACATGCTACATAAAAGTCTTTATCGATTCCTAAAACTTCACCTGTTGATTTCATTTCTGGTGAAAGAAAAACATCAGCACCTTTAATCTTTTCGTTAGAGAATATCGGCATTTTAACCGCATATGGAAAACCATTATTTTTTGCTATTCCTTTGTGTGGTAATTTTTTGCCAAGAATTACTTGAATAGCTATATTAACCGTTTCAATATTTGTAACTTTTGAAATATATGGAACAGTTCTACTAGCTCTCGGATTAACCTCGATAATATACAGTTCATTATCTTTGAAAATAAATTGTATATTCATTAAACCAATAATTTTTAACTCTTGGGCTATTTTTTTAGTAATTAAATAAATTTTATTTTGTATTTCTAATGATAAATTAGAAGGAAATAAGGAAATGCTATCTCCTGAGTGAATTCCTGTTGGTTCTACGTGTTGCATAACCCCAGGAATAAATACATCTTTACCATCGCATATTGCATCAATTTCTATTTCTGTTCCTTCTAAATATTTATCTACTAAAATAGGGTTTTCATCATTAATATAATCTTTGAAGTTTTTCAAATATGTTTTTAAAGTTTTTTCGTCATAAAAAATATTCATTCCTTGACCACCAATAACATAACTAGGTCTAACCAAAATTGGATAGCCAAGTTTGTTAGCACAAGTAATTACTTCTTCTATAGAATTAGCAATTAAACTATCGGGTTTTTTAATCTTATTTTTGATTAATAAATTGTTAAAAATTTCTCTATCTTCGCACCCATCCATTCCTTTCTTATCTGTACCTAAAATTTTAACACCCATTTTAATCAAATCATTCATTAAATTAATTGGAGTTTGTCCTCCGAATTGGATAAAAGTTTGAGTGATGTTTTCTTGAGCTACAATGTTAGAAATATCTTCTTTGTTTAATGGTTCAAAATATAGTTTTGAAGCAATGTCGAAATCGGTACTCAAAGTTTCTGGATTAGAATTTACAACAATCACTTCGTATCCTAGTTTTTTTAATACATTAATTGCATGCACTGTACAATAATCAAATTCTATTCCTTGCCCAATTCTAATCGGTCCAGAACCAAGTAAAAGAACTTTTTTTGAGTTATTGTTGCTTACAACTTCATTATCTTGAGAACCATAGATAGAATAGTAATAAAAAGCATTAGCATCAAACTCTCCTGCACAACTATCAATTCGTTTAAATACTGGTAGAATTTTGTGTTTTTTTCTTAACGCTAGAATTTCATTTTCTTTTTTGTTTGTAAGTTTAGCTATTGTTTTGTCAGTTAAACCGTTTTTCTTAGCTTGGAGCAAATTTTGAGGTGTTATTTTTTGTTTAATATCATTTTGGATATCATTTAGTTTTTTTAATTGGTTGATAAAAAATAAATTGATTTTTGTAACGTTAGAAATTTTTTCAGCACTAGTATTTCTTGCTAATAATTCCATTATTTCTAACAATCTAATATCAGTTGCTGTGGCAATATTTTTTAATAATGCATTGTTTGTTTTATTTTTAACATTTTCGGTTGGTAGTAAATCTTGATACTTTTCTTCAAGACTTCTAACAGCTTTTAGCAAACTAGCATTAAAATTGTTGGAAATTGCCATTACTTCACCAGTAGCTTTCATCTGGGTAGTTAATTCACGATTGGTGGTTTGTAATTTTGTAAATGGCCATTTAGGTATTTTAACTACTACATAATCAATAATCGGTTCATGACAACTTTTAATTGATTTCACTAACGGGTTATCGATTTCATTTAGTAAATATCCGATTGCTATTTTAGTAGCGATTCTAGCAATAGGATAACCAACCACTTTTGAAGCTAATGCAGAACTTCTGCTTACACGTGGATTAACTTCGATTACATAATAACTATTGTTCTCTGGGTGCAGAGCATACTGAACGTTACATCCTCCCTCTATTTTTAACTCATTAATGATATCAATACTTGCTGTACGTAACATTTGCAATTGACAATCATTTAAAGTTTGACAAGGAGAAACAACTATAGAGTCGCCAGTATGAACTCCCACTGGATCAAAGTTTTCCATATTACAAACAGTGATACAGTTTCCGTTGCTATCTCTAATCACTTCAAATTCTATTTCTTTGTATCCATAAACTGATTTTTCTACTAAAATTTGGTGAATTTTTGATAGTTGTAATCCGTTGGTAGCAATTTCTATTAGTTCCTCTTTATTGTTTGCAATTCCTCCACCTGCTCCACCCATTGTAAATGCTGGACGAATAATTATTGGATATCCAATATTTGTTGCTATTTGTATAGCCTCATTAATCGTTGTAGCAATACTGCTAGGGATACAAGGTTGGTTAATTTTTAACATTGATTTTTTAAATAGTTCTCTGTCTTCTGCATTAATGATTGCTTCAGGGTTTACACCAATTAATTTGATGTTGTGTTTTTTTAAGAATCCGCTTTGGTATAGCTCTATCGCTAAGTTTAAAGCAATTTGTCCACCCATATTAGCAAGTACACTATCTACTTTTTCTTTTAAACAAATTTGTTTAACATTCTCTAAAGTTAACGCTTCTATATAAACATGATCAGCAATAGTTTTATCAGTCATAATTGTTGCTGGATTGGAGTTGATTAAAACGGTTTCGATTTTAGCTTTTTTTAACTCCAAACAAGCTTGAGTTCCTGCATAATCAAATTCAGCTGCTTGTCCAATGACAATTGGACCAGATCCGATGATTAATGTTTTCTTTATTTCTTTATTTAGTGGCATAGTACTCCTTTACATTTTTTAAAAACAAATCAAAAAGAAATTTAGTATCATTAGGGCCAGCTGAAGCTTCAGGATGGAATTGGACAGAGAATACTGGTTTGTTTTTGTAAATTAGACCTTCATTTGAATCATCATCAATATTGGTAAAGAATTTACCAATATTTTTATTAGTATTATCTAGTTTGACATAATATCCATGGTTTTGGGCAGTAATAAAGATTTTGCCAGTAGTATTTTGCAAAACTGGTTGATTTGGTCCACGGTGTCCGTGTCCTAATTTAGCTGTTTTATATCCACTAGCAATACCTAATATTTGATGTCCCATACATATTCCAAACAACGGAGTTTTAGTTTGCAATAAAGCTTTAACATTTTTGATTGCTACTACATTTTCTTCAGGATCTCCAGGACCTGGAGAAAGTAAAAAACCATCATACTTTTTACCAATTAAAACCTTAGCATCAGTTTGAAATGGGTATAAGTGAACTTCACAATCTCGTTCTACTAAATTATCAATAATACTTTGTTTGATACCAAAATCGTAAGCAGCGATTTTGTATTTGTTTTTAAGTCCAAATTTTTTAACAGTTTTTGTAGTAATTAGTTCGATAGGAGTAGGATGATATTTCTCTTTCATTTCTTTGATTTGTTTAGAAATATTCTTATTGCTATTAGAAATTTTAGCAATTATCGTTCCATTTTTTCTTATTAGCTTAGCTAAGTATCTTGTATCGATACCTTGGATTCCTGGAATGTTGTATTTTTCTAAAGCTTTTTGCAAGGTATCTTCGCTATCTTGTGAATTGCCTGTTGTTAGTTCGTTTACAATTATTCCAGAAGCAGCAAATCTATCTGACTCAAGTTTTTCGTTTTTATATCCATAATTTCCTATTTGTGGATAAGTAAAAACTATCCCCTGTCCATAATAAGAAGGATCGGAAAGAATAGCTGCATATCCGTTAGTGGAAACGTTATAAACAATTTCAAAAATACTCTCGGTTTGAGCACCAACTTCTGTTCCGGTAAAAACCATACCATTATCTAAAATTAAATACTTTGTATTAGGCATCTATAGTGAATTATAAACTATGGGCGGTTTAGGACAGTTTTATAATAGCTAAATTATGGTTAAGTGACAAAAAACCAGACTTAACAGGATACATAATTAGAAAATAGGGTTTAGACATTATTATCGAGTTTATCAACCTGAAGTTTTCTCCATATTTAGGATATATTTTATAATCTTATTTAATGATTCATTTTACTAATATTTTTACCCATAACAAACATAAGAAAAATGCATTTAAAAGTTTTTTTGAAACTGATTCTGAAGGACGAGTAATCATTCCTATCGGAGCAGAAAAAATAGAGAACTTTATGTCTCTTTTTAGTATTAATGAATATCGTGTGTTGTCAAACGATATATATGACAATGTTGGAAGAATTGTTGACAATCTTCCAATCAATTCAAAAATAGCTGTTCATATCAAAACTAGTCTACCTGTTTCGGATGAAAAAAAACAGGAACTAGTAGAATCTTTTAAGCATAACTATTTAATGAAAAGTATTCAAACCGAAAATACTAAAAGATACAATTTGATAATTTCTTCAATTTGTTATGGTGCAGGTATCTTAGTATTTTTGCTTTTACTATTATTAAGTATTTTTGCTTACCACCCAGGAGGAGAGGAAAAATTTATTGGAGCAGAGGTTATTTGAGAAATTATTTCGATTGTTGGATGGGTATTTATTTGAGAAGCTACTGACCGTTTGTTTTTTTATATGCCAAGTTTAAGTTTAAGTCAATCTCATAGCTATTCTCTTTACCATGCTAAGTTTGTTTTCATCAAAGAAAAACCAACCGAAGTTTCTAAAGAAATTGTTCAAGCTAAAGAAATGAATAACAACTTATTTAACATTATTCCTGCACTAACTAAAATTACTAATAAAGAAGAAAAAATTGCTGCAAAAATTGAATCAAAAAATAAAGTACTTGAGAAAAAATTAGAAGAGACAGAAAATAAATCTAAAACTTAATGAAAACAATAAAGAATAATAGACTTTTAACTACTGTTAAACTAATCAGTAAACCTAATGCAGTTATAGCTGATGTGGGTTGCGATCACTGTTACACTAGTATTCTTGCTTTCGAACATCATTTAGCTAGTTTTTGTTTTAACATTGATAACAAAAAGCTCCCTCTCCAATCAGGAATAGAAAATTTAAAAAAGTGTGGTTTCTTGGACAAAACTAAAAATATCTGTGCTGATGGTTTAAAAACTGATGAAGTTGACAAACCAATAGACTACTGTATTATTTCCGGTTTAGGTTCTAAAACTATTTTAGAGATTATTACAACGAAAAATCCGAATATTAAAATTGATAACTTCATTATTTGTGCAAATAATAATCCAATAAATATTAGAGAGTATGCTGTAGAAAATAAAACATATGGAATAACTTACGAGTCAATTTTAAAAGAAAATGATGAGTTCTATTTTCTTTTAGTACTTTCTCTTAACATTGACAACAAACAGAATATTTTAAACGAAAGAGAAGTTTACATTGGGAAACAAAATATTGAGAATAACAGTACAGTTTTAAAAGAGTATTTAAAACTACGAAAAGAGTATATTACTAGCATCCTTGCTTTAAATCCAAACCAAAAAAGTTTATCTCATGAATTAGAAATAATTAATAGTTTACTTTAATTGTTTAACAATCTCAGCAACCATTATCCCTGTAGATACACTAGCATTAAGTGATTGAACAGTTCCAAACATTGGAATTTTAATAATAAAGTCAGAGTTTTTTAATAACAATTGACTTATTCCAGATTGCTCGCTTCCAACAATTAAAACTGTTTTTTTGTCATATTTAATTTTTGCATAATCGATTGTTTTATCTTGTAGTGCTGAAGCGTATATTCAGTAATTGTGTTTTTTAAGCAATTCAACGGTAGATGATAAGTTTACTACGGGAAACATATTTACATTCTTAATCGCTCCCGTTGAAGCTTTTACTACTAAATCATTAACTTGGACTTGACTATTTTTTTTATAAATAATTCCGTCAACTCCAAATGCCTCACAAGTTCTAATAATTGAACCAAAGTTTTGAGGATCTTGAATAGAATCTATTATTAATAAAATTGAAACTTCGTTTTTGTTTTCATTTAGAAATTTTTCAATATCATCATACTTTTCGTTATTAACTACTTCCAAAACTACATTTTGGTGGTTTAATTTCTCGTCAAATTGTTTAAAGTAATTTTTGTCTTTAATATTAAATTTCACATTATGTTTCTGTAATAAGTTTTCTAAATTAATATCATGCAAAATATTTACTACCACTATAGTTTGTGGTTTTTGTAAACTATCCATTAATGCTTTTTTTCCAAATAATTGCATTATTTTTTTTCCTCCTGTTTTAATAAAGCATTTTTTGCATATTTATCTGCTAAATCGTTATACTTGTTATCTGAATGTCCTTTTACCTTTTCAAAAACAACTTGCAACTCTGGATTACTAGCAAGAAGTTTTTTATATTCTTGCACATAAAAAGTAGAAAGTTTTGTTGATGTTTTTCAGTTACCAATCACTCATTCTTTTAAACCAGCATAGTCATGATAAATAACAACAGATAAATAGTTTTTTCTTAAACAATACTTGATTGCTTCTAATACACCAAAAATTTCTCCAGCTACATTATTTCCTTCATAAAGATTTTTTTTCTTTCCCCCGAATCTTGAAATAATCTTTCCCTCTTTTATTACTATTACTCCGTATCCTACTTCTTCCGGTTGTTCTTTAAAAAAAGAACCGTCACAATAAATTTCTACTGCATCGTCTTTATTTTTAAGAACTTTGTTTTCTGTTGCATTAAATCATTCATCAGCTTCTTCTTTTTTGTTAAAACCTTTGTACACTGCATTAGGGTAGCTTTTCACTAATTCCAAAACATTTGCTCACTCATCAAAAAACACCCCAGTCTTTTTCCCAACTTTTACTGCATAGTATTTTTTCATCTCTACTCTAAAATTATAAGTTTTATAATTTTAGAGTAATGGTAACCTTCCTCCAATTGATGAACAATTATAAAAAAGAGCACGAGGAAGAAAATATCTTTTATGCAATCTTATTTTTTTTATCAAATTCTGTTAAAACTAAAGAGGAATTTCTTTTAAAGAGAAATAACCCAATAGATTTTAAAGTAACTAAATTTAATAAGTTAATCGATGATTATTTTAAAGAAAACAAACCATTAGCTTATATTTTAGGACACACTTCGTTTTTAGGGCTAGACATTCAAGTAAAGGATAAAATTCTATACCCTAGGGCAGAAACAGAAATAGTAGTAACAAAATCGATTGAATATATAAGACAAAATGAAAATATTAAGTCTATATGTGATTTATGTTCGGGCAGTGGTAATATAGCTTTAGCTATAAAGAAAGAGTTTCCTAATATTTCTGCTTACGGAATCGATATAAATCCAAAAGCTACAAAACTCGCTAAACTAAACGCTAAAAATAATAATTTAGATGTGACATTTTTAACTGGAGATTTTTTAAAAAAAGTTGTTAAAAATAATTTAAAATTTGACTGTATAATTTCTAATCCTCCTTATGTAGACAAAGCAGAACTTAATGAGCAAATGACTAAATGAGAAAATAAAATATCTTTTTCTAATAGTGAAGATTCTTTATTTTTTTACAAGGAAATTATTACTAACTATAAGGTTTATGCCAAAGACGAAAATAACTTCTTAATGTGTTTTGAAATTGGGTATAACCAAAAGCAAAAATTATCTGATTTTCTAGAAGAAAAAAAACTATTAAAATATACGACTTTTTATGAAGATTTTTCCGGTTTAGATAGAATATTAATTATCGGTATTAAAAGATAGTTATTTAGCTTAACAACTCAGCTTTTTTCTTTGCATATTCTTCTTCAGTAATTACTCCAGCCTTATGTAATTCGCTTCATTTTTTTAGTTTCTCGATTTTTCTTTCTTCATCATCTTCAAGGTGTTTATTTTTGTTTTCTTTATCACTTTCTACAGCTTTGTTTTCAACATGTTCAACATGTTGAACATTCTTAGTGTGGTTTAAAACTACATGGGAAGTATATACTTCGTTATTCATATGTTTTTTAAGATAGCTTCTAGATACACAAGTTAGCACTAGAAAAATAATCAAAAATATAAAGTTCGCATATCCTAAAGCAGACAGGGTAGAATAAGTGTGAGTGTAACTACCACCACCACTATATGATTCTGATATTTTGGAAATAGAATATATACCACACGAGTATGCACCATGGTTTGTTAATATATCTATTAATATATCTACATTATTTGGAAGCACCGGAAACAAACAACCGCACAAAAGTCCAAAACTAATTATCGTAACCGCTAAAGTAAAAGCATTTAAAATATACTTTCTTTGAACAATCATACAAAACACCAAAGCACACACATTAAATAAAAAAGCAACCAACATCAACACAAAACAAATCACTCCAAACAACGACAACTTTGGTGATACCATATAACCCATATAATAAAATGCCGAATCAGAAATAGAATTGGAACCAAGAATGTCACCTACAAAAAAAGCCATAACAGAACAAGCAAAAGTGAAAGCTAGTGCAAAAGGCAAAATAATAATATTTGTTAGCATGAAGCCACTTGATAATGATTGTGTAATTTTTACGAATTTTTTATCCATTTTCTTTATAAAGTTCCTAGTATTTTAAGGTTTTATAATTTCATTATATATATATATATATATATGAGGATTTCGGGGAAAATTTTTGAAAAAACCGTATTTTTCTTGCAAAATATATGTGTGGATCTAGTTTCGAGTCCTTTTCTTTATAGTCCTTTACCCAGCCCTAAACAATACTTTTAAGCATCAATATTTTTAACGAATTTAGCATTCTTAGTAATGAAGTCTTTTCTAGGTTCAACATCATCACCCATTAAGAATGTAAATTGTTGATCAGCTAAAACTGCATCTTCAATAGTAATTCTTTTAAGAGTTCTAGTTTCAGGATCCATAGTTGTAGATCAAAGTTGTTCAGGATCCATTTCTCCTAAACCTTTATAACGTTGGATGGAGAATTTTTTATCTTTAAATTGAGTTGCTTTTAAAGTTTCCAATTCTTCTTCTGTATAACATAAAGCAGATTCTTTACCAGTGAAGATTTTGAATAAAGGTGGAACAGCAGCATATACATGTCCTTCTTCTACTAGTTTTTTCATATATCTGAAGAAGAATGTTAATAATAAGATACGAATGTGAGCTCCATCGACATCGGCATCTGTCATAATAATAATTCGGTCATATCTAATTTTTGTAACATCAAATTCTGGATCAACACCTGCTCCAAAAGCATTAATCATTGCATTAATTTCAGCGTTCTCAAAAATCTTTTCTGTTCTTGCTTTTTCCACATTTAAGATTTTTCCACGTAAAGGTAATACAGCTTGGAAGAATGCGTTTCTACCCATTTTTGCTGAACCACCGGCTGAATCTCCCTCGACTATATATATTTCACTAATTGAAGAATCTTTTGAAACACAATCAGATAATTTTCCAGGTAAGCTACCAGAATCAAATGGAGATTTTCTTCTTGTAGCTTCACGAGCTTCTAAAGATTTAATACGAGCTTCTTTAGCAAATATTATTTTTTTAATAATAGTGTTAGCTTCTTCAGGGTTTTCTAATAAATATTTTTCGAAAATATTTGAAGTAACTTCATTAACAAAAGGACGAACTTCAGAATTTCCTAATTCACCTTTAGTTTGTCCTTTATATTGAGGGTTAGGGTGTTTAATAGAAATAATTGCTGTTAAACCTTCTAAAATATCTTCTTTAGTTATTTTGCTGTCTTGTTCTTTAGCTAATTTTTTCTCTATTGCAAACTTATTAATTAATCTTACTAAAGCTAGTTTAAATCCTTCTTCATGAGTTCCACCTTCAGTAGTATAAATGTTGTTACAGAAAGAATATAAAGATGAAGTATAAGTTTTAGTATATTGGAAAGCGATTTCCACTTTTACCATAAACTTTCTTCCAGATTCATCAGGAGCTTTTAATTCTTGTTCAGATTCACCATAAACTACAGTAGGTAATAGTTTTTCTTTTTCTTTATTAATTTCTAGAACGTATTCTTTAATCCCGCCTTCAAATAATCATGTATCAGTAGTTGGCTCATCTTTGTTAGTGTATTCATCAATTAAAATAATTTTTACACCTTTGTTTAAATAAGCTAATTGTTTTAAACGAGCAGTAATGATTTCACGATCTCAATTGTATTTTTCCATAACATTATAGTTAGGGATAAATTCAATAATTGTACCGTGAGGTTTAACATCAGGTGTTTCTCCTGGAGTCGTAGTAACTTCTTGAAGAGCTAAAGCTTGAGGGTGAGAACCTTCTGGGTTGTGGTATCAGTCTTCGCTATTAAATTCTAAATAGTAAATTTTTTGATCACGGTTAACCCATACTTTCATTCATTTACTTAAAGCGTTAACAACGGAAGCACCAACTCCATGTAATCCACCAGAAATCTTATACGCAGAACCATCGAATTTTCCTCCAGCATGTAATTCACATAATGCTAACTCCACACCTGTTCTTTTATATTCATCATCAGGGTTTACTTTTGTAGGAATTCCACGTCCATCATCGTCAACACGGATAGTGCCTTCTTTAGTCATAGTAACTATCACTCTTGTGGCATATCCAGCCATACATTCGTCGATAGAGTTATCTACGATTTCTCATATCATATGGTGTAGACCTTTAGTATTGGTGTCACCAATATACATACCTGGTCTAACAATAACTCCTTTAAGTCCTCTTAAAACTTTTATTCCAGAACCGCTGTTATAATCATCTACCTTAGGGGTTGTGCTTTCTTGTTGGTTTTCAGTCTTAATATTTTCTTGTTCGCTCATATATATTATTATATATATGGTTAATTTTTTTGAAAAAAAGGACTAAAATAACTAAGAAAAATCGATACATATGTATAGAGTTTTAGTGGTTGAAAAGGAATAAGTTTAAGCAAATAAGTTAGTCAATATAGGTTGTTGGTAAAAGATGATAGCACAATTGTTTTCTCCAGGAATTAATTTAACATCTTCATCAAAATAGATTTCGTAGGTTAAATCTTCATTTCCTGGGAAAAATTGTACATCACTATAAATATGATTGTTGTATTCAATATTTAATTTTTGTTTACCATCCTCATTAATAATCTTATTAGTCTTTTCATCCACCACAAGAACATATTTATCGTCTTCGTTATAAACTACACAGAAGTTTTTTACATCTATCTTTAAATAGAATAAAAATAGAAAGCATAAAACTAACAACGTGATAAGTGCGAATCAGTATACTTTTAGTGATTTCATATCTCTTTTATATCAATAAATTTTTAAAAAGTATCGTTTTTGCAGATAATATGCACAAAATATGCACAAAACGTGTCGATTTTCTGTCGATTTTGAAAATCCTACTTCTTTCCTTTACCAGCTAAACTTTGTGCAGCCGCACCTCTACCTTTTCTTAGCCCCATAGCTGTATTTGCTCGATCAATCACATTTACGAAATTACTACTAGGACTAATCTGTCCTTGGACAATACCTTCTGCGTTTTCCAAAGCTCATCATCCACAACTTCATCCATCGTTTTGTTCTCCATTAACTAACGAGTCAACTATCTGTACATTAGTTATAGCGTTTGGTGGGATAGGAGGTGGGTTGTTTGGATCAACAATTTGTACAGCTTGAGCTGGATCAATTGTAATAACTGCTGTTCTAAAGTGATCTTGGCTAGTGAACGGTACAACAACTTTAATTGGTTCGATTGTTACAACTCTTCGAATATCTTGTGGTCTTATTCAAATGTTAGCTGCAGGAAACCTATTTATTTGATTAACAACCGAATTAATATTTTGTGGATTACTAGCTTGATTAGCAATAGTATTTAAGTATACACCGTAAGAGTCAGAAACTTGGAAAGTGTTAGCAGGAGCATTATGTCCATGTACTGCTGGTGAAAGTGGAGCAAATATTTGTGTCATTTGATTAGGTGGAACCAACACTGCACGTTGAACGCTTACCACTCCATTCACATTAGTAAATGTGTCAAACATATTAGTGTCAGGAGTCATTAGTGAACCATCATTTTGGTTAACTAATCCATGAGAAATAGTAGTTATTGCTGAAAATCTATTTTGTCCATTATTTTGAGCATTAGCATTGTTTACATCGTCAACAATAGCTTGGTAACCGTGAATAAAGACATCTGTATATGCAGCTTGAGTGGTAATATCTAATATTCTTCCAATATATGGAGACGGTGTATTTGTATTAAGATCAGGTGCTAATCTTCTCTGTACAAGGTTTGTTAATGCAGAGTCACTTTGAGGAGGCACGTTATTAGCTGCGAGAACTACTGGAAAAGTTGATTTGCCAGTGTTAACGGTAGCATTAGAATAAAGTGCATTTTGACTAATTATTGAACCAGGTTTAACGGGTGGTTTTCCATTGAAAGCAGATTTATTTTTTGGAAGTGGAGCGAAAGTTGATTTTATCAAACCTTTTGATTCTCTTACAAATCTATCTGGTTGTTTATTTTTCTCACTTGCAAATGATTTAGAGAATAAACCATACTCTTTTTTCTTAGCAGCATTTTCTTGGATGATTGTAATAGTATTACCCGCTCTAGTTCCTTGAGGAGTCGCCATATACATTCCTTGTACAGTATAAGATTCAGGGATGGTATCTTTAGGGTGCGATAAATTTTCGTATTTAAACTTATCCGCATAGAACTCAGGGTTTTTAGCATCGACAAATGTTTTAGGTGCTTCTTCTTTACCAGGAACCGTTTTTACATCGGCATAGAATCTTTGTTTAGGATCAGAAAGACTATCTAATTTCTCATCAGTTAATTTAATTTTATCGCCTAGTCTTTCTGGATTTAAATTTTCTGGGTAAACGATGTATTCACCTGTTTCAGGAGAGAAAATCATTTTATGTCATTTATCTGGTTTAATAACAATTGGTGTACGATTAGCTTTTTCTGTTTTAGTGCTTTGGTTAGTTTCTACTTCGAATCCTTTTACTCGATATTTATCAGGGTGTGTGTTATCTTTGAATAATGGTACATTCACTTTTTCAAACATGTCGGTTTTAGCATTATAAACTTTTACTGGAATGACATTCTTTGCTTTTGGATCAGTATCGAGTTGTCAGTAGTATTTAGAATCATCTGGGTTAACAACCATGACACTATTTGGTGGAACATATTCTCCTGGTTTAGCTTGAACATATTTTAATGATTTTTTTGTTTGATCGTCATACATATCAACTGGAGTTGCTTTCTTATCAACGATGTCAATCTGATTATTATTTATAATTCGGTATAAGATTTTTCCATTAGTGTTTACTACTACTTTATCAGGAGTACCTTTTAGTTCTGGAGCTCCATCAATTGTAGGGAACACTTCATCTCTTTTTACAAACAAAGGTTTTACTGAACCGTCAGGGAAAACAGGGTTTTTGTAAATAGTCTTTCCATCAGGTAGTTTTTCTTCTTCTAACACCCTTAATTGGTTCATTTTTTCTTTTTCATCTTCTACTTCTCCAATAAAGATTTTACCAGCAGGTGTTAAAATTCCTTCACTAGCGATTTGAGCAGGATTAACTCTTTTAATTTTATCTAAAGTAAAATATCTACCATCCCCAGAAGGAACATATTGACATCCATCGGGTGGGTTTTTTAATTTTTCTTGGCTCATGATATGGTAAGCATTATCTAATTTATCGTATACAGTAACCGTACCTTCTTGAACTGGTTGGAAAGAGAATTGATCTGGGTTGTTTTTAAAAGAGAAAGCTTCTAAAGATTCTCCTATTTTTCCTGATAATCCACCGGTTGGGGTAGCACCAAGTACAGGTGCTTTTTGTCCATCAATGTATGTAAGTGCTGGATTGACAACTAAACCAGCTACCCCACCCACATAGTATTTTGTTTTATCTCAAAGAGCTTTATAACTTTTGTCAACGGTTTTTTCCATTTCTTTTTCCGAATGGATTTTGAAAACATCCATTGGAGGAACTGTAACATAACGCAATAAAGAATCTTCGGGTTTATTAATTCCTATTCGTCCAGTTTCGGAAGTTGCTGATAAATCTTCTAATTCAAAGCTTTCTTCATCATCCACGCTGTGTGGTATTTCGTGTGGTGGAATATGTGGTGCTCCACCTGTATCTTTAAGATTTCCTTCTTTATCAATAGGTGCTGTTCAATCAACATAAGGTTGACCATTTTCATCATATGTAAGTTTTCCTCTATAAAGTTTATTTTTAATTCCAAATGTTGTTGCAGAAACCATACCATTAGGATAGAAAACAATTCCATTTTTCAAATCTTTTACACTTCCATCTTTGTAATATTTGTAGTCTTCTATAAATCTAGGTTTAGAGAATCTGTCAAAGTTTCCAAGAATGAGATTTTCGTTATATTTACTAGTTTCATAGTGTCCAACAATATAACTCTTGTCAGGGTTTTTCATTTTTACGAAAATTTCTTTTTCTCCATTTTCACTTTCCGGATCAGGGATATATACTTTAACCGGTTCGCCTTTTGGTCCGAAGTTAGTCAATGTTCCATCTCCATTACGGACAACTAAATTACCTTGTTCTGCTCACATGGAGTTTCCATAATCATCAACATGTTCTACATATCCAGCTGATTTTAATAAAGATTTTCCACTTCTTGTTATTAAAACATCAGGATTAGTTCGTACTTGTTTTAAAAGTTTATCTGCACGTTTTTTAGTAAACTCTGGACCATTGTCAGTACCCATAACAATTGGGTTGATATCTTTTCCACCGTAGGCAAAGAAGTTTTGAATTTTTCTTACAGTTCCATTAGTAGTGTTACTGAACATACTTCTAGTAGTTCAAATAGCTGTTCCTATTCCTAAGAAACTATTATTTGCTTTAAATGGACTTTGAACGATATTTTCTTGTCATCTATCAGGTGAGAATGTTCTTCCATCAGTAATAATCTTCATTTGAGTATGATCAGCTGAAAGAACAACTTTGTAACCTTCTTTAGCTAGTTTAGTAGCTTGTAGTTCTACTTTTTGTACCAATTCGTTAACTCCTTTGGCTTGTTTTTCTCTACGCACACTTGGACTACCGATATGGGTTTTTAAAGCTGTAGTTGCTCCACCACTTAATACATGTCCGATTCCAGCACAGATAGCTTTAAAGATTTGTTTTTTAGAATTGCTTTTATTTGCTTCGCTAAACATTTTATAAGAGTCTTTGTTAAATTCTTCGAAAGATAGTTTTTTCTTGGATGCATCTTTTCTCTTTTGTTCTAACTCAGGAGCTATTTCGCCGTATGGGTTTTCGCTATAAGAGTCAGGGTATAAAAGTCCTTCACCTTCTTTAGAACCAAGTTCTAAGAATTTGTAAAGTAGTTTATTAGCTTTGGTTTTTACAGCGTCTTTAACGTCACTAGTTTTTTGTGAGAACATATCTCCTAAGATTTGTGAACCACTTCTGTTTTTTCAATATGCAAAAGCGTCAGATTTAAGTTTCTCTGGATCGATATCTTGCCCGTCAACTTTGTAGTGTCATGTGTTAGAATCGTTATTTTTTTCTCTAGTAATTTTCTTTCCGTCTAGAGTTGTAACTGCTTTATCTAAATCATAAACTAACTTACCTTTAGCATCTAATCCTACTGGTTTTTTTCCTCCGGTAGCTATTTTAAACATAGTTTGAATAATCTTGTTTTTTAGTCTTTCAGGAACTCCAAGAATCAAACCTTTCTTATATCCATTCGCTCATTCTTCTTGAGAAACATATTCTTTATTTTTGTAGTAGTTTTTAGCATTCTTTAAAGATTGAGCTATTTTTGGAAGATTTCAATATTTAGGTTTGTCATGTTTTCATCATTCAGATGGATCACTTTTCTTTCATTGTTTTTCATCTAATGCTCAGTCGAACGGTTTACCAGCAACTCTACCAAGTGCACTAAAGATATTGGTTTTTTTACGATTACCTTTTTTGAAATTTCAATCGTTGTTATCTCATAATGTTTGTTTGGCAAATCTTCCTATTTTTCCACCAAAACTTTTTTTGTTACCATATTCATCAGCTTCACCAAGTCTTAAAGTTGATTTTCAAGCATTTCTCATATGTCCAGAAAAGGATGTATTAGTAAGTTTTGTATAACCACGGTATTTTTCATACATACCTTGTCCGGTGTTCATAAACATTGTTTTTTCCTGTGAGAAACCACTTTCGCTTATTCCACCAAACTGAGTGTTTACTAAGTTGTTTTGAACATTATACATAACAACGAAAGCAGCTTCTACCACAAAGATTGCACCCACACTTCCGGTAATGTTTAAAAAGTTATCGAAATCTAAATCCCTGTTAGTCATATCAGTGCCTGTTCCTGGAATTTTAACTCCCTTTAATGCATCAAATACTGCGGGTGTAACTAAACTGATTGAGATTGAAGCAAACATATAAGCTAGGTAAACAGCGATTACACTCAACCATTTACCGATAAAAGCTTTAAACCATTTTTTAGCTGAACCTTCATCATTAGCAATATTTCCTAAGAAAAAGAAACCAATTACTCAATACCCTACTAAGTAATAAGTTCGTTTAGTCATCGTTAGCATATATGTGAACACCACTGCCACCATATATCACGAACCTCACATAGTAAAGAATCACATTACCGGTGAACTGAAATAGTGAGTAGAAGTAACATTTTTTAAGAATGCATTTCAATCCATTCAGTTGTCCCCGTTTCTATCACCTGTTAAAGCCATATACAAAGTTTTACATAAGTTACTTGAATTTAAAGAATTTTCATGACAACTAGCAACAAAATATAAACCAACATAATCAGGCATTTCTGTGCTTCCAAATTCTAGATTGTAGATGATATCAGAATTTCCGCCCACTGTTCTCGAAAGAAAAGAATCAGGGTTATCTAGATCGTATCCTAAAGACTTAAAAGGTCTAGTAATTACTTGACTTCCATCTTGATCAAAAGAACATCCAGCCTTTACTAACGCTGTACGAATCGTGTTATATTCATCAGGTTTAGATCAATCAATCAACGTTCCCCCTGAGATGAATTTATCTACGAATCCTCAAACTTTTTCATTGTTTCCGCTAAACGCTGAATCATAGTTATTTTGCAGTTCTGTTCAGCAGTATTGAAAATCACCAACTGTATCTGCTATACTTTTAACAGTAGCAGAATCAGCTAAACTTAAAAATTCTCCAGGTTTTACCCCAGAGTTCATCACTGCTACATAGTTAAAAATCTCAGTTTGAAATTTTGTATCAAAAATTTGTAAAATACTTGCTACATTGTTTTGAACACTAGTGAGGCATAAGTCTAAACCCATCAAACCACCGTACTCTTTTGATATGTTATCAAATCAGAACTGGACAGATAAGTTAATGGCGTCATCATCCCCTTCATAATTAGACATTATTTCATAATTTTTATAAAACCTAGCTATTTCAGATTGTAATGTTGTCAATTGAGTATACAGATAAGTATGATCACTCAATTGAGAATCCCTTACTGTATTTGCTAAATAGTTCAAATCGTTTACCGCATTAATCTTCATCATATCAATTTGGGAACCGGTTAAAAAATGTGATCTTTCATTACTCAAAAAAGATATTACTACTGAAATTATGTAATCGGAAAAGGCAAAAACAAAAGGGGTAACAAAAAACAAAATGATGATGTATATTAACCACCTGAGTTGAAGAAACCGGGAGGAGGGTGAAGCTTTATCTTTTTTGTTAAAAGAGAACAAAAACACTGCAAAAAACCAGACAAGACTTATGCAGAAAATTGCAATCATCATATATCCTACGTTGGAATTAAAGTTAAAGTTAGGAATTGGTTGTCCAGCTTTTGCTCCAAACAACATTCCTAAAATATTCCCAGTGGCAAAGAATTTGAAGATTAGTTCAAATACCATGATGATAAACAATGGGATAAAGAAAAAAATCCAATAAGCTGCAAACTTTAATGGGATTGATATTCAATCTCAAACTCAATCAAGTATAACTTCCACAAGGTAATCGAATGCAGTTTTAATTACACTTCAAAAGACATTGCTTATCCAATTAATAAACTTATCTCAAAGACTACCGTCGGCTAAAAATACCGTCATATTTTAATTATATATTTATATATAATAAAATCGGTACACTACAATGAAGTTCACGATTATAAAAAACAACCTTTCAGAATTGATTAAAAATATTTCTCCATTTACTGGTGGGAGTTCTCTAGCTTTTTCTGATACAATTTTGTTTAATGTAGATGATTCATCTTTAACTGTTACAGTGTTTAACGACACTACATCCGTTAAGTACAAAACTGATAAATTTACTTTCTCAAATTATGGTAGTTTTGTAATAAATTTTAATTTATTACAAAGTTTTATATCAAAATTTAACGATAATGATGAAATTTCTTTAAGCATTTCTGACGACAGTATTTTGAGAATTCAATCAAAAAAAAGTATCAACGATATTAACCTTTTAGATGTAAAAAATTTTCCAGAAATCAACTTTAGTTTCCAACAAGAAAATAAGTTCTCAATTTCAACAGCATTTTTTAGAACCATTAACCAAAAACTATTGCCTTTAATTCGTAACATTAAAACCAATAGTAGTCCACTATCGGGAGTGTATTTTAACACTACTAGATTGCAAGACACACTAGAAGTTTTTGCTACAGATGGTTTCCACTTAGCTTACCTAAAATCAAGTTATTCTGGATTACAAACAAGTTTTATTTTAAACCGTGATTCTATTCGTGGTATTTGCAGTGTACTAAAAGATGAAAAGGAATTAGAATGTTATGTAGAAAAAAATAGTGTTATTATTAAAAATAATAATGTTATCTACAAATGTCGAATAATTGAGGGAGTATACCAAACCGCTCCAGCTATTAAACTATTCGAAGAGAATAAGTCTATTTATAGCTTATTAATCAAAAAGACAGACATTCTAAATATTCTTGAAAGATGTTTGGTACTAAAAGCTACTGATGATTCACCAATCATCTCATTAGAGTTTTATAAAAACCAATTAACGGTAAAATGTCAGAGTTTAGAATATGGAAACACTTTTGATGAAATAGAAGTTGAAACCAACATGGAAGAAAAGGTTAGTGTTAGACTAAATGTTAACTTCTTGGTTGATTTAATTAAAAACGTTAAAACAGAATCTTTACTACTTAATTTAGCATCTATTGAGCAAGGAACAAAATCTTTAAAAATTATTTTTATTTCAGAAGAAAACAATCCTTCTTACAATTCTTTCGTTATTCTTTGTCGTGACTAGCAGCATTCGAAATATTTTCGTTTCCGCACACAACATTTCATATAAGCTTCTTATCTTCATCTAAATGTTCCACGGTAGCTTGAGGATTTGGTCTTTCAGGCGCACCTTCATCTTCTATTTCTCTTTCACCTGTTATTTTATAAATTGATACTCAGATGCTTATTTGTTTGCCGTTACCATCAAAGCCATCTTTTACTCTTTGTTCTCATAAAGTATCAGAAAACTTAACATTTTTTGTACCATAACTTAAAATATCATATATTGCGTAAGTTAATAACCCGTTCCTGTTAAAATCACCAGCTTCTTCGCTTCCGTGTCACAATCAATGACTAAAAGTTCCTGGTTCGTCCCAATTTCCATAAGTTCCAGTTGCTTTTCCATCTCCATTGTAGATATAAAATATGTCATTTTCTATATCTTGCGGAATTAAACTGTCCTTAAGAAAGTCGACATATGTGAAAACAGCT
The DNA here is from genome assembly GCA_031281465.1 of Mycoplasmataceae bacterium. Lineage (GTDB taxonomy): Bacteria > Bacillota_I > Bacilli_A > Mycoplasmatales > Mycoplasmoidaceae > Malacoplasma_A. The sequence continues at coordinate 25,459 of JAITFH010000017.1, forward strand.
GTATAAGTAACATCCGATGTAGGGATCATTTGTTCTTTAGTTGGCGCTTTTTTTATATATGTCTCTCTTCTTAGTTTATCAAAGCCATTTTTGTGTTCAGGATTTGTATCAATCCATTCTGGGGCAGATATATCAAAATCTTCAGCTGTAGGTGGAAGCAATTCAATAGGTGCTGAACAACTGTTTAATGAAAAAGCTAGAAAAAAAGAACCAAACAAAACAGAACTAGTTAATATTTTTTTATACATAAAATAATTATACCATAGGTTTTTTAGTTAATATTGACTCAGAAAAAAACTTAACGATGTGAAAAGAAAACAAATTTTAATGGAATTCGACACGTTCTAATATATTTTATATATTATGTACCAAAAAACTAATTATTATCGTAAATATAGTTTCAGTTAACATCACCGTTATTTTTGTTACCATTATCAATTGGGACGTTTCCTATTCTAATATTAGAACCAACTGTTAAATGGATATTAACACTTGGGTTTCATTCTGTTTGTCAACTATTAGCACTGGTTGTTTTACCATCAAATAAGTATTGTTTAAACATCAGTGGTTTTGAATATTCAAACCCAAAGAAAGTAATATCAGTTATCCAACGGCGATCGGTTTTTGAAGCACTATAATTTGGTGCTAAACCGAAATCGTTGTAATTATCGGATATTAAAAATCCTTCGCTATTATCATTCAACCCTCTGTTGCTTCATAAATCAGAATTATAGTTTTTCGGAGAAGAAAAAACTATTTTGGCAAAACCTGAATTTTCGCCTACAAAAGCTTTAAGGTTAGGAGAATATAAATTGTTTAACCAAAGAGTATTTTCTGCTTTATAAGACTTTGTGTTGTTTGAATTTATTCTCAAGAATTTAAGCTTATCGGTATATCCAGCAACTCCTATTAACTGATCAACTTTATCATCAGTTTTATTGTAGTCTTGCTTTGCTCATGTGCTTCTTAGTACACCTGCTGGAACAACACCAGCCGAAGCATTAGGGGTATACACCAAACTGGCATTTGAATCATTCTGAGTATTATATCCATCCGAAATATCTCTTCAACCGTCAGCATCTGCATTGGGTAAGGTGTATGTCGCTTTTCCTTGAACAATGTCATCAAAACTAAACTTAACCAATAAAGTATCACTATTACAAGCTAATGCTTTCACTACCACTGTCTTCTGTGAAAAATAACTTTCAGAAGTTTGAATAGTGATAGTTTTGGTAAAATTGCTATTAGGACTTGCGGTTTGTATACTAAAGGTATTGATTAATTCATCAGATAAACTAGGATTGTATTCTTTAATATTTGGTATAAGCTGATTGATGCTAGTAAATTCACCTTTTTTAGCTCCAATATTAATAGAACCTAAATCGGTAGTACGGAAAAGATTAGATAGACTTAACCCGCTTCTCATAAATGAAAAAGATAAATTATTTTCGTAAAGATTGGATGATATTCGTTTGTCTACCACAACTCGGTAAACAAACTCGTTTACTCTAACCACTTTTTCCGTATCTGTTGGCTCAGGAATTATTAATTGGTTAACAAAAAAACCAGCATTTTTTGCACCATTAATAAAATCATCTCTCGTAGGAATTGGTTGTTCTGTTGTTCCACCAGAAAACGGAATTAAACAACCAATAACGTTTTCTGGAGATAACTGATTTTTTCCCACATTTTTCCATTCTACTGAAACTGTGTTATTAACATTGTAATGTACACTATCTAATCTCGGACAAATGGAAAAAAATTTATCTGTTTCGTGGATAAATTTAACTTCAATTTCACTTCCGTGATAATTTGCTTGTTGCTCAGTTTTAACATACTGAGGAAGTAATCTTAAAACCGTTTGTTCATCAAGAACATCGGCTATAAAATTCTCACGGTAATTTGTTTGCTCGTTTTTATATGCATAAATAGTGTTATTTTCGTCATCGTCAAATCGTTTAAAATCAAAAACATCAGCTAAATCTATTTTAGTTATTACCGTAGAGTTTTGTTTGCTAGTTAAGATATATGTAAGAGAGAGAGAGAGGCACTAGCTAGCAAAGCTATACCAGAAAACAAAGAAAGAAATGTGATTTTTTTAGACATGTAGACATTATATTCTTAGGTGCTTAAAGAAAGACATTTTCAGTTATCAAAAAGAAATTTTACAACTCAGCTTGCATTTGTTCGATAATTCCTTTCTTATCTTCAGGAATAGCCGGTAATGTACTATCTACTATTATTTGCACTACACCTACTACCACTATGATAAGTCCGGTAATTAACATTGCTTTTCCAAACATTGTATTTCTCGCATTTCTTTCTTTAAAATCTCTGAATTCTGAATTATCTGAAACACTTCCTCTTGATGAATCGTTTATATCTGCAATATGTTGATCTGTCTGTCTATCCTGTTCTTGTAATAATTCTTCTACAACATCAGAATCATTACGAGACACTAAAGGCGAATGGTTAGAAGAACTTTCAGATAATGTACGTTGAAGAAAAAATTGCTCCTGACTCGTTTCGTTATTAGAGACGATGTTTGTTCATAATATAATTTGAGTTCCAGTCATAGTAAGAATTTTTGATATCAAAAATTTTCCTACCGCTATCACCCCAAATACATCAAAGTATGCACGATGAAGTTTGAATTCGTAAATCATTCCCTGATCAATACCACTAATTGCTGCTATATCACCTTTTTCAAACTTCCCATATGTATCTATGATATTGTCGTTATGGTAATTTAAAAATTCTTTTGTTTCTGTAGTGTTTTGGATATTACCAACACTATTTAAAAAACTACGAATAGAGATAGTATCTTTCTTGAAATAATCAGCTCATTTCTTTTCTTTATTCATAAACTCTGGATTGTGAGTTAATACACTAGCATATTCTAAGAAAACAAAGATTTCTTCACAGAAATCATAAATATAGTTTTTACTAACTAATGCGATTCTTAGTTTAGCATCTACTGACACTTTTTCATCGTTTAGTTTTTTGTAAAGTTCTGCATATGTTTTAGCAAGATCTTGGGGAATTAATTCTTTGAATTTTTCTACTAAGTCAACCACATCTTGAACCGAAGGTAAGATGTCGTTTTTTGCAGCTGCAGTTAATGCACCACTGTAAGCTAAGTAACCATCGAGAACACTACAAATAATATCACTTCCTAAACTTAATATGGTAAATGCTGATACACAAGCAAGGATATCATTAACTGTAGTTGAAATAATAAGCAACCCAGTCAATCCTCAATCTATTCCAGCAGTTAAATTCATGTTGTAATAAATATCACTCGCAACGTTTACTTCATTACCATTTTCATCATATGCTAAAATGTACAAATCGTGAATAAATTTTGTTGTTACATTTGCTTGCTGCAACAAAATTAATTCATCATTAGCGTATGGGAAATAAAGTGGTAAACTATTAACGGTTTCTTCACTTTGTGTTCATTCAAATTCTTTTATGATTTCATATTCGTCCGAGTTAGGTATAGTATCAGCTAAAACTCATTTAGCTTCTACATATGGGATAAGGTTTTTAAAACGATATGGATCAGTACTATTAACCAATTCTTTGTTCGCAAGAATTTGATCTAAGTTACTAAATTTTGTAAAATTAGTATTAACACCAGTTATTGCTAACATTGTTTTTTCGTTTTTGTGTTTGTTTTCTAATTGTTTTGGTTTAGTTATACCAGGTAGCTCTGCTCCATCGATATCTACTAAATATGGATGTTCTTCATCAAATAAGTAATAATCGTTTTCATCAGTTGGAGCTTTATGTAATAAAGCGGTGATTGTTGTACGATTAGCTATATCTCTGGCATCAAAATTTTTACTACTGTAAGCAAGTTTTAATTTGTTGGGATAGAAGAAGTTGTTGGCACAATTAAATTTTTGCTCAAACGAAGTAAGAATAAAATCGTGAGACAAATAATTGTTATCTACATTTTCATCAGTAGAACTGATTCAAAGAATTTTTTTGTTTACATCATCTGTTTTGGAAATACCTAATTGAAAACTAACTTTTGCTTTTTCAGAATTAGTTGCATAATCTATGTTAATTATTTTTGCATGCAAAGTATATCCAGGAATAATTTCATTTTGTTCAAATCTAGAAAGTCCTTCGGTACTAGGAATATATGTATCTAATGGTAAATATTCTTGTTTGCTTTCGTGTATTGTGCTAGCATCTATATCTTGAGATGTTTGTTTATCAGGAGATAGTAAAGGACTATTACCTAAATAATCTCTTTTAGCTAAAAATAATTTGTTTAAATCATTTGGTTCTAAAATATCGGTGTTTTTGTATCCTGTTTTACCATCAACTGAATAAGGAGCTAACGAACCGATAAAATCGAAATCAGGGTTTTCGTTAATGATTAATGTTTTGTTGACAATCATTTTTGTTACTTCGATGGACACAAGTTCTATTTCTTTGTCTTCAGATAATCCTTCTTCATTAAGATTTGCTGCTAGAAAATTATTTAGCTGAAAAGAGTTTAAATGAGAGTTTAAAATTTTATCTCTTGCATTATTTTCTAAGAAGTTAAATTTTCTTGCATATTCAGTTCTTTCTTTAACTGATACATTATTCAGTATTCTTTCTTCAACTTGTGGCAGTAAAACATCCTTAAACTGATGGTAATCAATTGGATCGATATTAAACTTTTTATTCAATTCCATCAGTTTAGAATAAACATCGGTAAACGGTGAAGTCAAACTATTCTTTTGCATCGCAAAATAGTCTTCGTTAAAATATTTACTAACGATATCATTAAATTCTTCTTCATACTTTTGAGCCGTTGCGTTTGCTTCGTTAGTAGCTGCTTCTATACTCATTCCTAAAACTCGTAAATCGTAAGTGTAGATTTTTGCTCTGAGAAAATCCAGTGACTCGTTTTTGAATGATATTAGATTTTCATTATCATTAATTGCATTAACTACATCTTGAGCATTAGTCCTGGAATTTCAGCTAAATTTGCCTAAGTCATAGTACTTAAATTGTTGAGCATTAAAATAGTTAATTCCAACTATAGCTGATGACATAGCACCTGCGATTAGTAAACCAATTCCTATGGTGATTTTAGTTTTTTTAAAAGCATTATTTTTCCCCATCATAATGCACGGTATTATAAAAACATGTAAAACACTTAAAGAACTAATTTTTTTAAATATGTATATTATTTATTTTTTATGTGATAGATACACTTTTGTGTCTTTCCAACTGCAAACTAGTATTTTACAACTCAGCCTGCATTTGTTGAATAATTCCTGCTTTATCAGCTGGAATGACTGTATACAAGTTATCTATCAATAATTGTGCTACTCCTACCACCAATATGATAACTCCAGTTATCGCCATTGCTTTTCCAAATGATTTTACCTTTGCATTTCTCTCTTTAAACTTATCAAATTGTTCTTTGCACGAAATAGTTTCTCCAGCTATATTTTCTGTTCGTTGGATTTCTTGTTCAGCTATAAAGTTTGCAGCAGTTATCTTTTCTGCCGTCCATTGGGATTCGTTAATAGGAAGTTTTACATCTCTTGCACTTGTCGAAGGAATTATTGTTCTCGGTTGATACGAAGAAACATTATGTATGCTACATTGCATTCTACGCTCTATGAAATTAATTCTTTTTCAGAAAGATAATTCTATTCCAGTCATAGTGCAAATTTTTATTGTCATAAAACTACCTACAGCAAATACACCATATAAGTCAAAATATGCACGATGAAGTTTAAGCTCATAAATCATTCCTTGATCGATGTCGCTAATTGAAGCTATATCACCTTTCTCAAGCATTTTGTATGCACCAACGATGTTATCGTTATGGTAGTTTAAAAATTCTTTTGTTTCGGTTTTATTATCGATATTAGTGAAAGTAGTTAAAAAACTACGAACAAAGAAAGTGTCTTCTTTAAAAATGTTAGCTCATTCCTTTTCTTTTTTCATAAACTCTTCATTTTGAGTTAATGAGCTAGCATATTCTAAGAACTCAAAGATTGATTCACAGAATTCATACAAATAGTTATCTGCAACTAATGCGATTCTTAGTTTTGCATCTACTGATACTTTTTCATCATTCAGTTTATTGTAAAACTCCGCATAAGTTTTAGCAACACCTTTAGGGAGAAGGTCTTTAAATTTTTCTACTAAATTAACGATATCTTGTACACCAGGTAGGGCGTCAGCTTTTGCTGATGCAGCTAATAATCCGTTATAAGCTAAAAAACCGTCCAATACACTACCAACAATAGCTGTTCCTAAACTTCATACATTAAATGCTGTTATACAAGCAAGTACATCGTTAAATCCAGATGCGATAGTGATTAGTCCTGCTAATCCACAATCTAACCCAGCAGTTACTTTCATGTTGTAATAGATTTCATCAGCAACATTTACTTCATTTCCATTTTCATCATATGCTAAGGTATACAAATCGTGGATAAATTTTGTTGCAACATTTGCTTGTTGTAACGAAGCTAACTCTTCGTTTGAATATGGGAAATAAAGTGGTAAAGTGTTGATATTAGAGTTATGATCATTTGTTCATTTAAAATCTTTGATTATTTCGTATTCATTTGAATTAGGTATAGTATCAGCTAAAACCCATTTAGCATCTACGTAGGGGATAATGTTTTTAAAACGGTACGCATCAGTCCCATTAACTAATTCTCCGTTTTCAAGAATTTTTTCAAGGCTATCAAGCTTTGAAAAATTAGTATTAGCGTTTGTAACTGCTAACATAAGTTTTTCATTTGTATGATTATTTTCCATTTGTTTTGGTTTAGCTATACCTGGTAATTCTAATCCATCAACGTCCACTAAGTATGGGTGTTCTTCATTAAATAAATAATAATCGTTTGCATCAGTTGGAGCATTGTGTAACAAATCGGTAATTGTTGTACGATTAGGTATTTGTTTTGCATCAAAACTTTTATTGTTGTAAGAAAGCACCAAATCATCAGGGTAGAAGAAGTTGTTAGCACAGTTGAATTTTTGTTCAAATGAAGCAATTTTAAAACTACAAGATAAGTATCCACTATCATCTAGTTCATCATCAGAACTGATTCAAAGAACTTTTTTGTTTACATCATCTGTTTTAGAAACCCCTAATTGAAAGCTAACTTTTGTTTCTTTAGAATTAGTAGCGTAATCTATATCAGTTATTTTCGCATGTAATGTATATCCTGGAATAATTTCGTTTTTTCCAAACTCAGGCATCCCTTCTACATCGGGAACATATGCATCTAAAGGTGCATAGTCTGTTTCGTTTTCTATTTTATCTCCATCGTCAAAAGTTATTTGATCATCTGGAGAAAGCAAGTCACTATTATTTAAATAATCTCTTTTAGCTAAGAACAGTTTGTTTAAGTCGCCTTGAGATAAAATGTTCTTACTGTCTTTTTCTGAGTATCCTGTTTTACCGTCAAGTGAATAAGGAGATAGTGAACTAATAAAATCGAAATCAGGGTTTTCGTTAACGATAAGTGATTTTTCGTTAAGCATTTTTGTTACTTGAATAGACACAAGTTCCATTTCTTTGTCTTCGGATAATCCTTCTTCATTAAGATTTGCTGCTAGGAATTTATTTAACTCAAAAGAATCTAAATGGGAGTTTAAAATTTTATCTTTCGCATTATTTTCTAAGAAATTGAATTTTCTTTCAAGAACGGATCTTTCTACAACTGATACACTTTTTAGTATTCTCTCTTTAACTTGTGGCAATAAAATATCTTTAAATTGATGGTAATCGATTGGATCAATGTTGTATTTTTTATTTAATTCCATCAATTTAGAATAAACATTGGTGAAAGGTGAAGTTAAGCTGTTCTTTTGTGTTTCGAAATAGTCTTCGTTGAAGTATTTATTAATAATCTCAATAAATTCTGCTTCATACTTTTGAGCTATTGCATTAGCGTTTTTAGTAGCTGCTTCTATACACATTCCTAAAACTCGTAAGTTATAAGTGTAAACTTTTGACTTAAGAAAGTCTATAGATTGGTTTTTAAATGATATTAAATTTTTGTTTCCATTAATAGCATCGACTACATCTTGTGCGTTAGTTTTAGAGTTTCAGCTAAACTTTCCCAAATCATAATATTTAAACTGTTGAGAATTAAAATAATTGATTCCAACTATTGTGGAAACTACTACGCCTGCGGTTAGCAACCCAAGACTAATAGCGATTTTTGTTTTTTTAAGAGTATTGCTTTTCTTTGTCATACCGGGGGGTATTATACGGAAGTGTGGAAATTTTAAAGAACTAATTTTCTAAATACTATATACTATTTAATTTCCACAATAACTAAATGAAATCGATGTGCTTTTAAGATGTTCCAATATTTTGGCAGTTATGAATGTTTTATAGCTTGGTTTGAGTTTGTTGAATGATTTCTTGGGCTACTTGAAAAGCTTGGGCAATGATTTGGTCCATATTTAAATATTTGTATGTCCCAACTCTTCCAGCAAAGAAAATATTTGGATAAGATTGTTTAATTTCGGTTGCATATTTATCATACAATTCCTTAGAATCTAAAAGAGGATACAATGGAAGATTTGTTCCATCATAGTTACAAGGTTTTTCATAAACCACAAATTCTTTTTTCGTTGGTAAAACTTTGTTGTAGTAAATATTAAAATTATTTTTTCTAGTAATTATTGGATCAGCTGGTAAATTAATTATCGATACATCGTAAGGTCATAGTTCTTCTTTCATCTCAAACTTTAGACTACGGTATGTTAATTTACCATATTTGTAATTTAATATAGCGTCTACTGTTCCAGTATAAATAACAATATTATCTTCGCTTAATGACAAAACTTGTTCAGTAACATCGGTATTTAAAGAGATTTTAATATCTTTCGATAAGTTCTTAAAGAAAAATGCATAACTGGTTTCTGGAATAGAAATGTATTTTTCTTCAGGAAAGTAATTTCTTTCGTTTGTTGATAAAAGTTTTATACGATTGATGATTGAGGAGTCGATTTTGTCAATTGGCAAACCTCACATTTTTTGAGAGTAGTTTACGAAATTATTATTTCAGATTCATTCTCCTAAAGTTTTATTAATTTCTATTAATTGGTTTAAGGTGATAATTCGTGGTAAGGTGGACAATTTTTCTAAGACTGGTGAAACATCGATATTCAAGTGTTTACATATAACTTGAATTGATGTGGAGTTTATCGGAAACTCGTATTCAATGTTGTCTACACAAACTTTGATATAAAATTCTATTGGTTTAAATTTTTCATATTTGTTAACGAAATTCCAAACTTCTTCGTTTGATGTATGAAAAATGTGAGGACCATAAGTATGGACTAATTTGCCATTAATTATTTGATCCAGACAAATTCCGCCTATTTCATTTTTCTTTTCAAAAATTTCTACATCGAAGCCATTATCTTTTAATATTCGAGCAACGGTTAAACCACTTAATCCTGCTCCAATAATTTTTGCTTTCATTATCAATATTCTCTATAAAATTATATGTAAAGTAATACATATATATCGAATACTCGAATTAAAGCGTTACTTGATTGCATCCAATAAACGCTGGCCAAAATTATCTCAATCCACAAGTTTTCTTGCTTCCTTATTGTAAGGAGCAGCGTCAACTTCTTTACATCATAAAATATCTTCGTCAGAAATATTGCTTCAATCTTTAATTAGTTTGACTTTTTTTGGATCGTTAATTAGATTGTAGGTAAACTCACAATCGGTAAGTAATTTGATATTGTTCTTAATACAAAAAGAAGGAGTATTGGTAAAGTATTTGTCTGTTGTTTTAAGAAATAAAATTGTATTTGTATATCCGAAATAGTCTTTACAGTCAACGCTCTTTTGAGGACAAATAATTTCTTCTTTATTCAGTAAACCATTTCAATCGGCTGCATACAAAAAACTTTTTAATAAGGAAAATTTAGGATTTTTGAAAATTTTTAAGCATGATTCTGCTCGACGCTCATCCAAAACAGTACTAATCATTACTAAGTCATATTTTTTTACTGGAGAATTTTGTATCTTAAAATTTTCAAATACAGCATTCACGAAAGGTATATTAAAGGATTCTGAGTCATTTTTACAATAAGTAAAATTGTAATCAACAAGTGGTAAAAGGCAATTAGTAATTCAAAATCATGTGTTTGTTCTCTTATACTGATTGATTGTATCATCAAAATAGATACCTATTTTATATTTTCTTTTTAATAATTTCAAAAATTTGATGTCTCAAAATTTGACAAATTTATTTTGCAAATAAAAACCAATATTGGAAAAAACAATAATCTCTTCCTTTCCTAAATCACAATTATTTTTCTTTCTCTTGAATAATGTTTTTGCTATTTTTTTGTAATTCCAAAATGTTATTTTTGGTAATCCCAAAAGTTCGATGTTTCTTGTTGAAAAATCTTTTCATGCAAGTGGTGTATGCATTGTTGGATAAATGTATAAAATTGAAGTCGAAGATGGCATCTTTTTTGTAATTATATGTTATACATAAGTATGTAGATTATGCCTTTTATCAAATAAGTTAAGCGAAATTCGAGAATATATTTTTTTGTTAAAGTTTTCTAATTATTTACTAAGTCTAAAAAATGTTGAGCAAAACAATTCCAATCCACAAGTTTTTTTGCTTCCTCACTATAAGGAGTATTGTCAACTTCTTTACATCACAAAATATCTTCGTCAGAGATATTTTTTCAATCCTTAATTAGTTTGACTTTTTTTGGATCGTTAATTAGATTGTAGGTAAACTCACAATCGGTAAGTAATTTGATATTATTCTTAATGCAAAAGCATTGAGCGCTGGAGAAATAATCACCCGGACCTTTTAGAAATAATATCGTATTTGTATATGGCCAATAATTAATATGACTAATCTTGCTGTTTTGCGGACATACTTTTTCCTTTTCGTTTAACAAACCAAAAGAATCTCTGGCATATAAAAAACTTCTTATTAAAGAAAAACGCGGATTTTTAAAAATCGACAACAGTGTATCCACTCTTCCTTTCGGTGTTGAACAAATCAATACTAAGTCATACTTTTTTTCGTCTGAACACGCAAATTTTTCATCAAATACAGGGTTCACAAAAGGGATATTGAATGATTTAGAATCTTGTAAACAGTATGTAGCTTTGTAGTCAACAAGAGGCAAAAGTACTCTTTCAATTCATTTTCATGTTTTATACAATTTGTATGTGATTGTTGTATCTTCGAAATAAACGCCTATTTTGATGCCTGATTTTTTAAGGCTTTTTATAAACTTAACTAGTCAGAAAGTATTTAGTTTGTTTTTAAAAGCAAATAGTTGAGCCGAAAATAAAACGACTTCGTTTTTTCCAAGTTTTGAGATGATTAATTTTGTTAATTTGCGATAGTTGTAAAACTTAATAAAAGGGATTGGTATTATATCAATTTTATCGTTCTTAAAAGATGTGTACCAAGGTTTGGACATCGGAACCATAAACAGAATTTTTGAGAATCTTCCCAAAAATAGCACATTTTTTACCCCATTTACGGTGGTAAAATGGTACTCAATTATACCAATGCTGGTATAATTGAGGTTTTATAATCATATTATGAAAGACAAAACCTG
>JAITFH010000035.1 GCA_031281465.1 Mycoplasmataceae bacterium
AAAAATATATATAGTGGTTACTGGAGGCTTTCATACCCAAGGTGTATCGGAGTTGTTATCTGATAAGGGTATATCTTATTTAGTTGTAACTCCAAACGTTGGTAGTGGAATAAAGTTAGATCAAGATGCATATTATGCTTTAGCTAAGGAACAAAGTAAAATACTTTTCCAGGCGCTTGCAACATTACCTTTGTCTGAAGTTACAATACCGCAAAGGTTTATTGAGGTATCGGATATTTTAACACAGAAAGGATACAAGTTAGATGTTATCAATCAAATATTAAAAGCTTTTGAATCTGAAGGAATAAAGGCTGAGCTTTCTGGCGATATAAATAATTTAAACCAAGTACGGCTTTTTATTACTAAAGACAATAATGTTAAGGAATATGTCTATGATGGTCAAGTTTTTGTGGAAAGTATTGTAGCACAACCTCAACAAACCAAACAAAAATCTTTGCTTGATTTCATTATTAACTATTTTAAAGAAAATTTAGGATTTTATACCACTATGGCTGTAGGCGTAGCACTAGTTATGGCTATTATTTTTTCTCCACTTTCATCTTTCTTGTGGTTTTTAGTTCCACTTTTGATTGTTTTAGGCTCAATTCCATTTATTGGGTTTCAGTTTTATATGAAAGGTTTTTTGTCTAAAGAATCGCTTAGTCAAACTGACATTCCTGATGGCTTAGAGAATGTTGTCATCTTTAAAAAGATAGCCAAAGCTCTTCCACTAGATTTAGTACAAAAGTTTGTTTCTAAAGCTTTAAGTATTGATAAAAGTAGAGTCATAGACCTACTGTTAGATTCAAACGAAACTGAACTAATTCAAAAAATATCTGGTTTTAGCGAAGGTTTTTCTGGCAATGAAAGTATTTCAATGTTGTCTAAAAAAGGGATGATATCAATTAATTACGATTTTTTTAAAGCTAAATTTTTTGATAAAAATGGGAATATAATAAATCAAAATTTATTAGAAGTTTTTGTACGTCACGAATTGAGACGTCAATCATATATAGAGTCTTCTGATATAGTAATAAAATGGATACATAAAAGGGTCCCTTTAATTGAAAGTATGTTTATTTCAATTATGGATTTGTTTGACTTTTTTTGTGTAATTATAAGAAACTTATATTTTAAGATAAAAAATATAATTTCGGTATTATCGTCAAAATTATTATCAACCAATTTAGATGATTTTAACAATATTTTTAAAGATATTAAGGACAAATTTTTAGTTCAAAAAATAAAAGAATTTCATGAATTAAACCCACAGGTTGTAATAACAAAAGCTATATTAATGACTTTTGAGAATATTGATGAATATGTAGCTCAACAATTAGCTAATGATATAAACTCTTACGATGCTAAAACTAAAAAATTAGTAAAGGCTCCAGATTTTTCAACTTTTAGAAGTAATTCTTTTGATATTACGGAGTTGTATACAAGTGCTTATAAAGATGTAGTTGTAATAAATGATTTGTTAAATTATTTTAAAAAAGAAAATACAGGTTTAGATATTAAAACTTTTGTAAGAGATATAGTTGATGGTATAGATGCTAAATCTAAGAGTTATGAAAAGAATAATTCTGCTTTTATGTGGGATTGTCTTAAAAAAGCTTTGATTATTAAAGCAGAAGAAAACTTATTTGAAAAGTTTAAAAAAGGAGAAGATTTACAAGATGTTTTAAGCCAAGCCTTACCTATATCTTCTACAATAGTGTTAAAACAGATGGTAGATTTAAACATTATAGATGTTGCAGGTATGCATGATATTGCAAATAACAAAACTGTAAATTCTTACTTGGATTTGTTTAATGAAGTTTTGTATCAAAAAATAGTTTTAGGTGAGTTTAACAAAATAAAACTGTTGCTGCCTGAAAGTTTTCAAACAATATCTACGCAAGAAAGAGAAGAAGCATTAAAAAAAATTGCAAAGGATGTAGGTTTTTATTTGTTGTCTAATCCATTAGAATTAGACGTTTTTGGCGTAAATGGTAAGTTAAATATAGATGTTTCTAGTTTTGAGAAATCGGAGCAGAAAGCATCTTTTTCTTTAAGAGAATCAATAATTTATATTTTGTTGCAAATGAATCCAGTTACAAAAACGGATTTGGAAACGGCTACTTATTTTACTTTAACAATATGTAATGAGATTAACGAAAATACAAATAATCTAAATAATTTACAAACACTTCGAAATGACGTAAAAACAGTGTCAACAAAAATTGATGATTTAACTAAACAAATAAAAAAACTTAACACAGAGTTACGGTTATCTTTAGATGAAACTGTTGAAAAACAAATAGAAAATGAAGGTGGGATAATATTTGTTAATAATGAAATTTCAAAGCTAACTGAGAGATTAAAACTGTTTGAAGGTCGTGCATTAGACTTAGAACAATCTTATGAAAGAGCTCAACTTATAAAAAGAAAAGAGCGTTTAGAAAAACTTATACAAGTTGTTGCTTTAAAATTTAATATGTTTGAGAAGGAAACAGAAGCACAGAAATTGCAAAAACAAATAGAATTAGCTCAACCCAAAGTAGCAGATAAAATAAATTCAATGGAAAAAGTGTTATCGTTGAAAAAGCAAACACTTTTAGAGACTACAATAGAAGATCCTTCTATTGATGTTATGACAGATAAAAAATGGCAAGATTTATTTAATTTGTTTATAGAAGGCCCAAGTCTTTATAACTTGTCTATAGAAGACTTTAAAAATAAATTCCCTACAATATCAAAAATTTTGGACATAAAACCTGGCTTTAATAGTAAAAATCTTAATTTGCCTAAATATATGCAAAATAAAGATATTGTGGATGTTGAAAATGGTAGTGTTGATTTAATCAAGTCCATAGCAGCTTATTATGATTACATTTCTGAAGAAAAATCAAAGATCGTTTTCTTGGAATTTAATAAAGCTTTAAATTCAGATTATTTAAAAATCAAAAGAGGTGAACTAAAAGAAGAAGTAAAATCTGTTCAAGATTTAATGGAAGAGATTTATATAGACACTAGTGGGTCAATTTTGCGCAATTTTAAAAGTGCAGTTGGTTTCTTACTTAGCAAAGTTTTTAATCTAGATTTTGGAAGATTGACTAACCCTAAACAAAAATTTAAAGCTGCAGTTGTTTTAATAGCGATTGTTCTTTTAGTGGTTACTTTTTATGTTGTATATTTCTTTGTGCCATTAGGTTCAATTGTTGGAACTGTTATGTTGGTGATTAAGGCTATATCATCTTCAGTTTTAAGTTTTAGTGGTGAAATTGTGATGGTTCTTGCTTTCTTGCGAGATTTGGCTGAAAATGGATTTGATAAAAAAATTTTTAAGAAATTTATTGTTAAATTATTGATTTTTGCTGCCGTGCATATAGCTGCATTAGTTTTGTTATCTTCTCTTGCATCGATGCCTATAATTGGCATGGTGTTTGCTATGGTTGGAGTTTTTGCTTCATTGTATGGTTCTAGTAGTGGTCAATATAAAAGGTCTTATAAGAGGTTGTTAGATAGAGAATCATATGGTTTGGTTATAGAAGGTTTTACAGTACAAAGTTATTTTGAGGACACATTAACGGAACTTAAAAATAATGGGTTAATTTCAGATGAAGAATTAGAGAGTTGGATGAAAGCACTT
>JAITFH010000020.1 GCA_031281465.1 Mycoplasmataceae bacterium
CGTCCAGAAGTATTTGATGCAGTAAAAGTTTGTCATGAAGCTGGAGTTAAAGTAGCAATGATTACTGGAGATCACCAAATAACTGCTTTAGCTATTGCTAAAAATTTAGGAATAGTAGAAGAAGATGACAATACTACTTTAACTGGTGTAGAAATTGATGCGATGAGTGAAGAAGAATTAAAATATGCGGTTAACAAATGTTGTGTCTATGCTCGTGTTAGTCCAGATAACAAATTAAGAATCGTTAAAGCATTTAAACAAAATAAAGAAATCGTAGGAATGACAGGAGATGGAACTAACGATGCTCCTGCATTAAAAGAAGCTGACATTGGTATTGCTATGGGAATTGCGGGAACAGATGTGGCTAAGGGAGCGGCAGGAATATTATTATTAGATGATAATTTCACTACCATCAAATCTGCGATTAATGATGGAAGAAAAATTACTCGTAACATTAAGAACGTTGTATCTTTCATCCTTTCAACTAATTTAGCTACCGGAATATTTGTTTTATTCTTTACATTCATCTTTGGTATGAATGCTATAACTATTTCTCAAAGATTATTATTAGACTTAGTTACTGATACCCTACCTTGTATCTTTATAGGTTTAAATCCAAACGATTTTGGTATTATGAAAAAAAGAGCTAACAAAAATGATAAGATGTTTGATAAAGAAATGCTATTAGGTATCTTGATTAACACATTCGCAGTTTTACTTCCAGTAGCCTTGACATTCATTATTGCTTACTTCGGAGTTGGTATTAGAGAAGCTAATTCAATCAATATCTTATGTTTTATAACTTTAAGTATTTCAAGAATTTTATTAAGTTTAACATATGTTTCTAGATCAGCTTCAATATTTACTAAAACTGGACATGTATATGCTAACTTATGAATTGGAGTTTGTGTATCAATAATCTTATTATTCTGTTTAGTATTTACTCCAGGATTAAACATCGTTGTAGTCGGAACACATCCAGCGAGAGAGTTTAAAGAACAAACAACTATTTGAGCTGCAGTTCTTTTATTACCTTTGTTCCCAGTAGCTGTTAACGAAGTTAAAAAAGTAATAACTTTAAAGTGTTTTAATTAATAAACCACAAAAAATTATAGTCTTATATAATTCCGAAATGGCAGAGATTATTCTTACTCCACAAGATGTACAAAAACATAAAAAATATTTAATCATTGCAATTGCATTACACTTAAGTTTTTTCGTTGTTGAATTATTAATATCACTTTTGATTTCTAATGCTAATTCTAATGCTGCAGATAGTGTAGATATGCTAATTGATGGCTTGGCGTTAATTGTAGCCCTATGTGTAGTAAATAAAAGCACTAGTAGCAAGAACAAAGCTTCTGTTATCGTAGGATGCTTTCAATTGTTTTCAGCACTACTTGTTTTAACCAAAATTATCTATTCGTTTTTTTATCCAGAAACCGTTTCCTACATCTATGTAGTTTGTTTTGGAGCAGGAGCACTTTTGGTTAATGTGATTGTTGTGTTTTTATTTAAAAAAATCAAAAACCAAGGAATGCATTTAAAAGCTAGTTATATTTTCTCTTTTATTGACATTTATTCAAATTTAGGAATGATTATTTGTGGTTTGTTAGGAATGTATGTGTTGCATGATAAACCTGTGTTAGTCGCTTCGCTTCCGGATTTGATAGTAGCCACAATAATATTCATTTTAATTTTAACCGAAGGTATTAAGATTTTTATTGAGGTTAAACATGATGGAGAGAAAGAACAAGAAAAGTAGAATTGAAGTAAAAATTATTGGCTTAGTATTTACTTAAAGTATTGTTAATTTGAGCATTGAAAATAAAATTACATCTATTTTATCTTTTTTTGTTCCGTTTGTTAAACATATATATAGTTTAAAAATTTTGAGTTAAAAACCTAAAAATAACTATCTATAATGCGAGTATGAGAGGACGAGCTAAAAAACGGAATAAACTAATTATTAGTATAGCAATTTTGTTGGTAGGAGGCGTTTCTAGTATTTTTGGAATAAAAGCACTTAATCAAACTATGAACTTGCAACCTTATGATTTGGGAAAATTCACTTGAACAAACAATACAAACTATGATGATGTGGCTGATGCGATTTATAAAAACGAAGCTCTTAATTCTTTTAAGAATCAATCTTTAGATTTTTTAAAGTCTCAAACCTACACTTATGGATTGAAAATAAATAAACTAGATAAACAAAAAGCAGCTTCGTTAGCTTATGGAGTGTGTGATAAATATGAACGAGAACTTAATTCTTTTATTGAAAATTATTCTAATCCTGAATTTCTTGAAGAACAGAGAAAAAGCTTATCTTCCCCACTTGCAAAAATGTATAGCGAAATTGTACGTTTGAATAAAGAGAATAATATTGAAGTTATTGATTATTATCAATTTAAAAACACTTTACTTCCAGAGTTTGAGTCCGAGATAATAAATAACTCCGAGAATAATACACAAAAAATAGAGTATCTGAGAAAGTTTGGCTTGTTGGAAAAACAAGCAGAAGATAAAATTTTAAAAAAGCATCTTCACGGTTATTACTTTAATCGTTTTTTGAACGATAGTGTAGAAAAAGAAGATGAAAAAACGATGAAAGAAAAAGAGTATGATTTTGTAGGGGCCGAAATACTTAAGATGATTGGAAATAAAGCATTAGTGGTAAATCAAGATTTTGACTTTGCTAGTCTTTTAGCACCATACTCAGAAGATGGTAAAAATGGGTATGTGGTTAAAGAAAAGGAAAACATTCTTTCGCAAGAAGATGTTTATCAAACATTTTTAGCGAAAAGAGATTTTTTAGGAAACACTGATTTACTAGAACCCGAAGAAGATGCGAATGCAAACGAAGAGACAAGTGATGAAAACGAACAACCGCTTTTACCGCTTGATAAGTATGTTCCGGACAACGAATATCTTCCTTCTTTTGAAAAAAACGAAATTATTCCAGGATATACATTACAAGCAAAAATCGTAGAAATGGATTACGAAACCAATTCTGATACAGTAAAAGTTGGGTTCCAATTAGGTACATCTAAAACTAACGATATAAACAACGAAATAGTTTGATTTTCTCCCTCAAACCCAGAAACTCAAAACGATGGATATTTAATGCAAGAATTTAGTATTCATTCTTTTGCACAAAAATTGAATTGTGCAAATAACTTTTTCTACCCTAATGATTTGAAATTAGAATACAAAAACAAGCAATTTGATATTTCAAAAATTACTAGCCGTATTACTATTTCCGAATTACTAAAAAATGCTCCGGTAGATGAAAACGATTATTATGAATTTGATGAGCAACATCCGTTTTTAGTTAATATTAGCGACGAAAAAATTCCCGGAGTGGTTGCCCCACACCAATTAGAAAATAACCATCTAAACCAAAGAATTATGCTAGCAATTACTAAAGCTAACACTAATTTTGATGAACAACAAAATACCGAACAAATAATATCACGAGAAGAATTTAAGAATAGTCAAGAACCTTATAGATTACAAAACCTAATTCCCTATGTAGAAGCTAAATGAGTCATAGCAGATACTGTTCCTGAAAAACCTGAAGAGTACCGTATTGTAAAAGAGTTTAAATGAGATAATGAGGAAAATCACCAAGAAATTGATTCCTTACCATTTTATTTTCCTTATTCCAATAAAGAATTAGCTTTGTTACAAGATGCTAATATCACAACTAAAATCATCCATAATTTCTTTGTTCTAGCTTATGATAAAGAAGGAAAAAAAATAAATGTTGCTAAAGATATTTATGAATCTATGAAGCTTTCATCAAACATTGATGTAGAACTAAATAGTTTATTGCTAGCTTTTACAGGGATTAGTGATGTGATGATGTGTATGTCTGCTGTTGGTATTGTTGGCATGGGCATAGCAGGTGTAGACACTGTGCTAGATGCAGCATTAGTTGCAGAAGGAGTGAAAAGCAGTGTAGCTAAAAAGGATATTTTACCAACCGTTAAAGAAATTTCTAATTTAGTTGAAAAATTTAAGAAAACCATTCCTTATGAGACAGCAAAAACTTATGCTGAGTATTACAACAAACTTCACGATGCTTCTGTTGCTGTGTCTGCGAAACTCGACATAGCAACAATAAGCAAAGACTATTTGTGAGTGTTTGGTGAAAAGATCTTTGAATTTTTTACATATGTAATCGAAATGAATAAAGATAAAAATTTTGTTGATGAAGCTAAATTTTGAATGGATTCTTTTAAAAAAGATGTTTTAGGTGTGAGAAAACTTTTAGTATCTTATGGAAGCAAAGTTGGTCTTGGAAAAATGGATGAAAAAATAGCAAAAGAGTATTTGAATTACAAAAACCCTAAAGCAGTAGAAGGAATCTCTATTCTTAATGCAGAAGATGTTGATACACTAGATAATATAAATTTTGAAATGTGATATTCTTATAACATACACTACCAATATTTTTCAACAGTATGTGTCTGAGTTGGAAGTTTACTTGCAACAACTAAGTTTATTAGTACAATTGCATCGCAAGTTGTACTAATGAGAAATATTAACAAGAAAGATAAATATGCTCAACAAGTTGTGGAAGAATTCGAAAAAGGGGTTGAATTAGAGAAAATACCACTTGCTACTCCGGGGTTAAAAACTGCTCTGACTACGGAAGAAGGTAGACAAATGCTTGACAACGAAATCGGTGCGATTATTAAAAATTCAATTGATATCGGCAAAAGAAATCAAGAAAAAATAAAAGCATGAAAAACCGATAATCCCGGAAAATACGATTATGTTTTGGAAGCTCAAGACTATATGATGGATGAAAAAAGATTTAAAAAAATAAGCGTAGAGAATACCCTAAATGAAGTTGACGAAGCAGTCGATGTTAACCAAGTTAATGTAATCGAATCAGCGAGTGAAAAAACAGTTACTAGCGAAAAGGAATATAAAAAGTTTCTTAACAGAAAGTCTTTAAATCCATTATTTGGAAGAGTACAGTTAGTGTTTTGTGCGATTACCATTTTAGTTGGTGTAGCAGAAACTATAACAGAAAAATTACTTTCTGATATACCAAAAGAAGATGCTGAGATTTTAAAACAAATGGCTTTATAGATATGAAGCGAAAACGTTCGACAAATAAAGCCACTTAATTTAAGAAATAGGAATTCTAGCGGATTGAACTCTTCCATTATTAGCTGTTAAGGTTAAATGCATGTATGGAGTTGTATTGTTCGGATTAGATTGGATCCTGAAAATTCTTAATTAACAACTCAAAAGTTAAATAAGATTAGTGATGGAGTGGTTTTTATTGGTATCAAAAAATGATTGGTGGAAAAAGAAGAAAAAAAGTAAAAAAACAAATTCCAAAAAACCGCTAGATTTAAATAGCTAGATATAATTTATAAATAATGAAAAATCGTAAATTTTCTGCTTCGTTTTTAGCTGCTATTTCAGTCGCCTCTCTCTCTCTCTCTCTCTCTCTCTAGCATTAACTAATTGTTCTAATTCTTTAATAACCGATACCACACAAACTTTATTACCACCAAAAGTTAACTTAAACGATATCTTTAATTTTAAAGTATTTGAAACAGATAATAATACCATTTATCCATACTATAGACCAGATGAAAGCTTCACAGCTCAAACATCAGGGTTTTTCGCTGTAAAACCTACTGAAGCAACCATCATCCCATTGTTACAGTATTATGTAACCAATACCGATAAATTTTATTTACCGGAAATAAAAATAGAAAATATCCAGGATGATAATTTTACTATTTCTCCAAAAGATAGTGCTCATTATGATAATAATACTATTAAAGTTTATTATCCTTCGATATTTAAAAATTACAAAAATAATATTGCTAATATTCCTGGTTTATTAACTTCGTACAAATCTTCAGATAGTTTTGAAGAAGCTAATGAAGAAAGTATTAAAAAAGCAATTATTAATACTGTTTACGATAATAAAATAAATATCAATCAAATTGATATTTCTAACAAAACAAAATGAGTAAAAATTAATTCCTTTATGTTTTTTGTAGAAGTTAGTGCTAAGTCTAATTCTAATTTATATACCGGAACTTCCACTATTAAAATTGTACAAAATAATTTGACACTTAGTGAGTTGGTGGCACAGAAAAATATTGGGGTGATAAGAGTTGTATCTATTAATAATCAACTATCGCTTGAAGTAATACGAGAAAAACTTCAGAGAATAAATTTTAATACTGTAGATAATGTTGTACTTGATGGTTTGGAAATAATATCGCAAACCGGACAAGGTAGCTCGTTTGACAGAACAGTCACATTAGGTGTTAAAGATGGTAGTGAATTAGCTGAGATAGTTGATCCTCTTAGTACAATCATAATAACTGCTTTAGCGATTAATAACAACAAGATTTATGTCAAAGTTTTTCACGATAGTAAAGCGGAATGATGAGATATGAATGCATTTGGTGGGGCATATGAAAAAAACCCTACCAACAATTTACAAGAGTTTTCTTTCCCTTATAAAGTAAATAGTACGAGCCAATTCGTTAGTATACCTGCTGGCATGACTTTTAGCGACAGCAATCCTTTTGGTGAACAACATCCAGTCACTCAAATTATGGGCTATAACGAAGATGTTCAAGAAATTGTTCTTAGGACAAATTGAGGAACATCATTTAATGAAACTTTAGATTTATCAAATTGCTATTTCCCAAAATTACAATTATTAGATGTTTCATGTGGTGTGTTTCGTAATTTAAAAATTGGAAAAATATCAGATTTTAACGCTAAATTGTTTGCTTGAGGAAAATATACCGAGAACGGTATATATTGTAGTTCTTATCCTTATGGAGGACCTAATAAATCAGGGGTATATGATTTTTATGTCGCCGATATATCTAATACAACAATTTACTTATCTAATAACAAAGATAACGATTCTTATGCAAACTGAGCAACTTATACGAAGGACGGTATGGAAATAAAAAGAGCAATTCATTTACCTGTTGGAAGTGAAATTAAGTTTTTAGGTTCTACAGCCAACAACCATGATTCCACTGGAACTATTTGAGGTATGAATATAGATTTTAACTATGTTTATGATTACAACTAAAACATTCAAAAGTATTTTAATAATGTTACAAACCTAAGTTCAACAAATTATCCTGTAAGATAAAAAAATGGAATTATTCCACTTTTTTATCTTGTGAGAAAAAATGCTGTGTCTCGAATATGCTCGTAAAATATAACTATACTCTTTAGAAGCAATATTTTCCATTTTTGTACATCAATTTTGATAAGTGAAAGAATGATTGATTATTAGTGTTATTATCTTTAGAAAAATATACTCATTCTTTTGTTAAGAAAAATAAAAGAATTTGTTCCAAAAAACCGATAGATTTAAATAGCTAGATATAATTTATAAATAATGAAAAACCGCAAATTTTCTGCTTCGTTTTTAGCCGCTATTTCAGTCGCTTCTCTCTCTCTCTCTCTCTCTCTTTAGCATTAACTAATTGTTCTAATTCTTTAATAACTGATACTACACAAACTTTATTACCACAAAAAGTTGATTTAAACAGCATCTTTAATTTTAAAGTATTTGGAACAGATAATACCATTTATCCATACTATAGACCAGATGAAAGCTTCACAACTCAAACATCAGGGTTTTTCGCTGTCAAACCAATCGAAGCAACCATCATTCCATTGTTACAATATTATGTGATCGATACCGATAAATTTTATTTACCGGAAATAAAAATAGAAAATATCCAGGATGATAATTTTACTATTTCTCCAAAAGATAGTGCTCATTACGATACTAATACCGTTAGAGTTTATTATCCATCTTCTTTTACTGTGAAAGATAATATTTCTAATATTCCAGGATTATTGACTACTTATAAATCTCCTGTTAGTTTTGCAGATGCTAAGCAAGAAAATATTAGAGAAGCGATTATTAATAGTGCTTATGAAAACAA
>JAITFH010000030.1 GCA_031281465.1 Mycoplasmataceae bacterium
TTTAAGAAAGCGTAGAACGTACGACAAACGTACTTGTGGGGTTAGAATGGTTAAATAAGTGTTTTGGTATGGTTTCATAAGGGAGGTTTGAAGTTCTCCACTTTTGAGGGCCTAGTGTATCTTCGAAACAATATAATAATTATTGTCATCATAATATTAGTGGCGAACCGAGTTAGGCTGGAAACAGAGCAGCTCTAAGCTGAATACTAATATGTATGGTGACTTTTTTATTATTGTTTAAATTTGGGTTAGTTTATATAGGTTTAGATAAGTTCTGCTTGAACGGGTAAAACACTGGATTTTAAGGGTAAATAAAAAAACTGGTATTGCTACCAGTTTTTTCCCATTAAGCAGTTAAATTTAATGGTTTATGATTTAGAACATATCCGAATTCACGTTATGTTACGAGTTGATCAAGAACCCTTGTGGGATAAATCTCAATGCATATTGAAATATCCCAATAACTACATTATAGATTTAAAAAAATAAAAGTGGGGTTTTTGTTGTTAAATAAGCGAAACTTAGGAGAGTAGTGTACTATGTTTATACCATGTTTGGTTTTTTAAAAAAATCCCTTGTTTTCCTTAGGATGGCACTAAAACAAGTGCAAAATTTGAAGGTATTTTCTTTGATTTGTTCTCGCATTCAGTCTCTATCATAAACGTCTCAAGCATTTATTTAAAGTTTTCCTTAAACATAAATACCAGATTCTCCTATATTTAAAGATGTTTAATGTAAAATATGTAGAGGAACATTAGGTTCACTATTAAACTAGCTTATATTTTTAATACAACAAATTAACGGTTAGGTAAAGTTTTAGTTTATTTTGCTTTATCTTGGAAATAATTCGTATTGTTGTGGTTTTTTTGATTCGCATTCAAAATATGAAATTGTTTGCTCGAGAAAACAAAACATCTATCCAAAATTTTCCGATAGGTTTACATAAATAGATATAATACTTATATCTATTGAATACGTACGATTCTTTTAGTTAATTACAAAGAGTTATTATGAAAAATCAACAAGTTAATAGCAAAATAAGAATAGAAAAAGAAAGAGAACAGTTTTATACATCTAAAAGCTGTGTCAATCATGTTATGACATTAGCTATTGATTTTTTAGTAACCAGAGGAGTCAAAAT
The DNA here is from genome assembly GCA_031281465.1 of Mycoplasmataceae bacterium. Taxonomy (GTDB): domain Bacteria; phylum Bacillota_I; class Bacilli_A; order Mycoplasmatales; family Mycoplasmoidaceae; genus Malacoplasma_A. The sequence continues at coordinate 1,142 of JAITFH010000030.1, forward strand.
AGATAAAGACACAGCTTTTATTGAACCTTCAGCGGGCACTGGAAATTTTATGATTTGGTTAAAAGAAAAAGGATATAAAGTGGCAGGATATGATTTAGAACCAAAAATGGACGGGATTATTAAACAAGATTTTTATAAATTATCAATCAAACACGATAAAAAAAATATTGTTATAGGCAATCCGCCATTCGGGTACAAAAGTAAAATGGCTCTTGATTTTCTAAACAAATCCCTAGAGTTTAGTGATATTGTCATTTTTATTTTACCAATGCAATTTAAAAGATTTTTAACTCAAAAAAATATAACCCCATCAGGAAAGTTAATTTTTTCCTCCCCCAAATTAGAAAAAAACAGTTTTATATTCAAAGATAAACCGTACAACGTTAATTGCATTTTCCAAATTTGAGTCAAAAATATCAAAAAATTTGAGCTATTTGAGGATTTAAGGTTGAAACATCCGCTTCCAAACAAACACGAACACTTTAAAACATGAATATACAATAACACTCAGCAAACTTTCAAATATTTTGACAAAAAGAAGTATAAATGAGATTTTGCTGTTGTTAGACAAGGGTATTATGATTACACCGAAATAATTAGCGATCCAAAAAAACTAAATTCAAAGAGACAGTATTTATTTGTGAAAATAATTAACCCTGTTGCTAAAAAAATTTTTAGCTTAATTTCTTTTAAGGAGCTATCTGAAAGTAATACTTCTGTAAAAGGCTTTTCTAATACCGATTTGGTTCGCAAATATGAAGAAATTTTAGGGCGGAAATCAATTTAATATGAAACTGTTTGAATTATTAATTAAAATACAAAATAACTCCGCGAATATTAAAAGAAAATTGACTGGAGTTAAAGATGGAGAAGATTTTGAAAAATCTCTAATACAAGAATTAACTAATGAAGGAAGCTATCATTACTATTCGGCAAAAGATTTTAAAAAACATAAAAATTTTCGTGTGATCAAAAAACTTTTGTTAGAAAAGTCTTCCGGAGCTAAAAGAATTAAATTCGATGGTTTTAAAGATTTGATATTAGGCGGAGATGTTGTTATTTATCAACCGTTTGGTTCTCAATCCTTTCCTGACATTATTTTAATTAACAGTCAATACGTAATTCCGTTTGAAACAAAATTCTCCAATAAAGACGGCGATAGACCAACGTGAAATTCTAATTTACCTCATGATGAAGGCATTTATATTTTTGGTTCAAGAATGAAAAGTGATATATCTTTTTTTAATGGAATGGATTTGCTACCAACTGATATCAAAGAAAAACTAGTGGAATTAGTTGTCCAAAAATCAGAAGAATTATACAAAGAAGGATTAAAAATAACAACCGAATTTTCTTTATACTTAAGGGAGATGTACAATCAAAAGTCTTCAGTTCTAAAATCGAAAAATCGAAAATTATATGAAGATAATGTGATAGAATTACTAAAAGAACTAGAAGAATAAAATCATTAAACTTAAAAAGAGCTTGTGGTGTTTGTATCGGATAATACACTAACCTAACAGTTTTACCACAGATGGGGTGGACTTCAAATTACTTATCACCCCTAAGACATACAAACCTAACGGAAATTTTAAATAGATTCATTGTGTTTAACAAACAAACCATAAACACGATACAGGTTTTTACATCGGATAAATATTTGAGATTATCCTAGTAAAAGAAATTGTATTAGCAGAACCTTACGATTTAAGTTTATTAAGTTTAATTACTCTCTCAAGCTTCTCAGCAACCTCTTCTACTTTTCTATCAGTTTCCTTCTGAGCTAAGAATTGAGCCTTTTGAGTTTTTATAACTCCATTGACTTTCTTGCCTGTTTCCTTTTGAGCTTTTATAACCCCATTGACTTTCTTGTCTGTTTCCTTCTGAGCTGTTATTAGAGTTTTTTGAGTTTCAATAACTCCATCAACTTTTTTCTCGATGTAGTTATTAAACTCCGCTTGTTTTTGCAAAACCTGCATCGACTTTGTTTTCGATATGTTCGTTGAACACCGCTTGTTTTGCAAAACCAACATCAACCTTTTCAGTAAGAGCTTTAAGTTGTTTTAGGATTAGTTTTAACATTTTTGGTTTTCGAGGCGGCGGCGGTGGTGGAGGTTCTTCACCGTCCTCATCAGGATCAAACTCCTTCGGCAACGCCTTATATCTCTTTATAAGCTCAGTAAGGCTAGGCAACCCATCACTGAGCTTTAATAAGACTGTTTTGACTGTTTTCCGAACTTTTAGTGGAAGTTCGGAATAAGTTAAAATCTCTGCGATAACGAGATCAATTATTGTTTTGACTATGCTTTGTGTCTTTGTTTTGTTCAAAGACTTGATTGAAGCTACAAGCATAGTTTTTTTGTGTTTAGTGTAAAAATTCATTTTGCCCTCCATCTATATATTACCGCGTTTTTGGCCCACTAACATTTAGTGTGGAATAGCTCCCTTGACTCCGGATATAAAATACTTATTATGGAAAAAAACACAAACACAGAAAATCAAATAGAATCTACTGTTCAAGAAACATTCGAAAAATTATTATTTTTAGATAAACATTGAAAGGTAACAAAAGTTGATATATCAGCGGAAGCACTACGAGTCGATATTTATGTTGAATTCAATAAAGACGCTGACATACATCTATCAAGTTAATATAGCGTTTACTTATTCTATTAGGAATTACTTAAACTTTACACGAGATGCTACACTCGTCAACTATTACTTTTAAACTTGTTTGAAAGTTTTAGGTTAAGATTTAAGGTTGTTAAGCTTAATCACTCTATCAAGTTTCTCATCGGTTTTCTTCTGAGCAACTTTAAGTTCTTGAACTTCAACTTTAAGTTTTTGAACATCAGCTTTAACCTCTTGAACTTCAACCTTAACTTCTTCAACTTTCTCATCGGTTTTCTTCTGAGCAGCTATAACTTCTTCAACTTTCTCATTGGTTTTCTTCTGAGCAGCTATAACTTCTTCAACTTTCTCATCGGTTTTCTTCTGAGCTACTTTAAGTTCTTCAACTTCATTTTTAATGTAGTCGTTAAACTCTGCTTGCTTTTTAAAACCTTCATCAACTTTATTTTCAAGAGCATCCATTCTTGTAATCATAGTTTGGTTTTGTTCAGAAAGAAAAGTAATTTTATCAAGTATTAGCTTTAACATATCGTTATCTGGTACTTCCGGTGGAACTGGTGGAATCGGTGGTTCGGGTGGAACTGGCGGTTCTGGTGGCACTGGCGGCTCAGGTGGCACTGGTGGTTCTGGCTCGGTTTCTTTTGGAAGTTCCTTATATCTCATTATAAGCTCAGGGATATCAGAGAACTTTTCGGTGATACTTAGCAGCACTCACTCAAAAGCTTTTTTAGTTTTTACAGAAAACTTCGAACAAGACAAAACTTCTTCGATAACTTTATCTATGATTTGTTTTAGTATTTCCTGCACCTTCACTTCGTTCAAAGATAGAATTGAAGCTACGGAAATATTTTTTTTATTTTTTCTACTATTAATATTCATTTTTCTAAATACAGGATTTGCTCCTCATCTATATATATTACCGCGTTTTTGGCTATTTACTTAAAAAATTTTTCAAAATCCAAAAATAATATATGTAATATATTAAGCTGCAAGAAAAAAATTTTTTGTTTGAACGAAAAAATGAGGTTTTTAAAAAGACCACCTGGTTCAAAAAACACTCCAAATTTAATCAAAGAATCATTAAAGCTACAAAAAAAGGTGGAAAACAACAGCTCCTTAAAATTTCCAAACCTCTTTCTTTAGAACTTAGTTTTGGTTTTCCAAAACATAAACCATTCTAAACCATTTCAAGGCTTTATCAAAAAAAGGAAAACAAAACTAAGAAAAAATCAAAGAGTTAAAAGTTTTGCACCTTAAATAAAAAAGTTTATGGGTGTCTATGTACTAAACCAGTACTAAACCAAACCCAGCACCCCATAAGTCTATATGGTTAAACAATACCTATATCCAAGCGACTCCCAAAACTTATTCAAGAATCCACAAAGATAGGTTAGTTTAAGCACAGGATTTGGGGCTTAAACTAACAACATCAACTATTTTTTATGGTTGAATAAATAAACCAACCATAATACATATGTATAAAAATACCCAGCATCTAAACACTAACAACTCCCTACCCTACCCAGTATTTTAGCATTTTTTAATCCGATGTTATAATAAAGAGGATATCATGTTTAAGAAAAAAATCGCTTTAAATACGCTTTTAATAGGAGGAATTGTCTTTTCTTCTACCACCTACATCTCTATTTCTTTAAATAATTATTTACATAATAGTGCTGTGGTGAGTA
>JAITFH010000001.1 GCA_031281465.1 Mycoplasmataceae bacterium
AAAGATAATATTTCTAATATTCCAGGATTATTGACTACTTATAAATCTCCTGTTAGTTTTGCAGATGCTAAGCAAGAAAATATTAGAGAAGCGATTATTAATAGTGCTTATGAAAACAAAATAAATATTAATCAAATCGATATTTCTGAAAAAACCAAGTGAACTCAAATTAATAGTTTTATGTTCTTTGTAGAAGTAACTGCAAAAAATAATTCCAATATTTATACTGGAACTACGACAATTAAAATTGTGCAAAACAATTTGACACTTAGCCAGTTGGTGGCACAAAAAACTATTGGAGTTTCAAAAGTTAATAGTTATGATGACAATTTAAATATTGAACAAATTACGAGTGGTTTACAAAAAGTTAATTTCAACACAGTGGACAATTTAGTAACGGCTGGGTTAAAAATTAATAGTCAAACAAAGAGTAGTGATAAATACGAAAGAACGGTAACACTTGGAGTTGAACCTAATTCGGAATTAGCAGAAATTGTTGATGTAAATAGTACTATTAGTGTTAAAGGATATGCTTGTAAATCTGGAGATATATTTGTTAAATTACTTGGCATTTCTAGCAGTTATATTAACAATTGATGATCGAAAGAAAAATTTCCATATTCATATGCAAAATGCAACGCTAATAGCTTTCAAGCATTTAGTTTTCCGTACCAAATAAATTATCCGATTGAGTTAGGCACTGCTGCGAGGATTGTGGGTAGTCCTGACGAATTTAATGTTAGCGATGAAACGCCGATTTGTGAAGTTTTTGGTTGAAACGAAAACTTACAAGAAATTAATTTAAAAACAAACTATGGAATAGGATTTGTTAGAACATTAGATTTGACTAATTGTTATTTCCCAAAACTGCAACTTTTAAATATCTCACGTGGTACTTTTAGAACTTTAAAAATTGGAAAAATATCAGATTTTAATTCCAAACTTTATGAGTGAGGATACTACGAAAATAAAGGAATGTATGTTAGTTCAAAAGTTGGCAGTAGTATATCCGGGATTCGTAATTTCTATATTGCAGATATAGTCGATAAAAAAATATATTTATCAAATTATAGAACCAATAGCGATTATACTAATTGAGCTAAAGATGGCGATGATAAAAGAAAGATACATCTACCTATCGGAAGCAAGATAAAATTTTATGGTACAACAGATAATACCAAAGATAGCAATACTGACTCACCTATATTTAATATCGAATTCGATTATGTATACGATTTCAATTAGAAACCGCTAGTAACATAACAATAAAGTACAAACTATATTTGTGCCAATTTCGCATCCCAAATCCTTGAATATTCATAAAGAATAAGAAAAATTAATTATGAGCAGAAAAAACCAATCAATATATAATAATTAACATATGGCTAATATGGAACTAATTAAAAAACTTCGTGACCTTACCCAAGCTGGGGTAATGGATGCGAAAAAAGCTCTTGAAGCTAATAATGATGATATCGATTTAGCTATTCAATGATTAAGAGAAAAAGGTATAGCTAAAGCGGCTAAAAAAGCTAACGCTATTGCTACTGAAGGAGTTGCTAATGTAGTAATTGATGGAAATTTAGCAGTAATTTATGAGTTTAACTGTGAAACAGATTTTAGTGCAGCTAACCAAAACTTTTTAGATTTAGCTAATGATGTAGGTTTAACATTAGTTAATGGTGGATATAACGATATTGAAAAAGCTTTAACTCTTTTAACTTCTGATGATAAAACTATTGATGAAGCTTGTAAAGAATTAACAAGCAAAATTGGAGAAAAAATTAGCCTACGTCGTTTTGAATTAGTAAGTAAAAAAGACAATGAAATGTTTGCTTACTACCAACACTCTAATAAAAAAATTGCTGTTTTATTAGTATTAGACAAAATTATTGACGAAGCAGTTGGAAAAGATATTGCTATGCATGCAGCTGCAATGGCTCCTAAATTTTTAAATGCTGATCAAGTTGATCAAGAATGATTAGCTAATGAAACAAAAATTCTTCGTGAACAAACTATTGCTGAAGGAAAACCTGTTGAACGTGCTGATATGATAGTTAAAGGACGTGTAAACAAATTGTTAAGCGAAGTTACACTTGAAGCTCAACCATTCGTTAAAGATACTTCTAAAACCGTCAAACAACACTTAGCTACTTACGGTGCTGCATCAATTGTTTACGTTCGTTACCAAGTTGGTGAAGGAATTGAAAAAAAAGTTGTTGATTTCGCAGCAGAAGTTGCTGAGCAAATGAAAAAACAAAATTAATTTTTTAAAATTAATTATTTTTATTTAAACAATTACTTATGAACAAAGACAACAAAACTACAAATATAACAATTCTTGGTGATGAATACAAAACTTATAACCATAAAGCTGTAGAAGAAGGACTTTATCGTTGGTGGAAAGAAAATGGTTTTTTTGATATCAAAAAACCTACAGAATGTAAAAATGGAAATTTCTGTATTACTTTACCTCCACCAAACATTACTGGCAAATTACACATCGGACACGCATTAGATACTACATTACAAGATGTAATTATTCGTTATAAACTATTACAAGGGTATCGTGTATATTTTGCACCAGGAACCGATCATGCTTCAATAGCTACCCAATCTAAAGTAGAAAAATTACTTCGTGAACAAGGTGTTGAACCTTCTTCTTTGCCAAGAGAAGAACTATATAACAGAATAAAAGTTTGAGCCCTACAACAAGCTAGCTTTATTCGTGAACAATGAGCTGATTTAGGTTTATCACTTTCTTACTGTCCACTTGATCAAAGCAAATATGAAATATTTACTTTAGATCCTGAAGTACACGAAGTTATTTATAAAGAGTTCGTTGAACTTTATAACGAAGGACTTTTGTACCGCGCTAAAAAAATAGTTAACTGAGATATCAAACTCCAAACAGCTGTTTCTGATTTAGAAGTTATTAAAAAACCAACCACTTCTAAATTATGATACATTAAGTATTATTTAGAAGGTTCAAAAGATACTTATCTAGTTATTGCCACTACTAGACCAGAAACAATATTTGTAGATACTAATTTAGTAGTTAATCCTAAGGATGAAAAATACACTCAATATGTTGGTAAGAACTTCGTTAACCCACTTAATGGACAACTATTACCGTTAATCACTGATGACGCTATTGAAATGGATTTTGGTACTGGAATTATGAAATGTACCCCAGCTCATGATAATATGGACTACGAGATAGCTCAAAGACATAATATTAAAGAATATAATACTTGTATTAATTTCGAAGGTAAACTAAATGAATTTGCTAAAGTGGATGGATTAGATTTACAAGGGGTTGATCGAATAGTAGCTAGAGAAAAGATTATTGATTTTCTTAAAGCTAAAAATTTGTTAGAAAAGACTGATGAAAATTATACAAATAATGTTGGATATAGCGAAAGAACTGGGGAAGTAATCGAACCATTACCTTCTTTACAATGATTCGTTAAAATGAAACCAGTTATTCAAAAAACTGAGCAATTATTTAAAGATTTAGGTAAACCTAATTTTATTACAAAAAATGGAGAGAAAACATTCGATAAATGAATTAGTGATATCCAAGACTGGTGTATTTCAAGACAATTAGTTTGAGGACACCGTATACCGGTATGGTATCACAAAACAACAGATGAAATCTATGTTAGCGTTAAACCACCTAAAGATATTGAAAATTGAAAACAAGACGAGGATGTTTTAGATACTTGATTTAGTTCAGGAATTTGACCGTTAGCTTGTACTAAATATCACAAGAGTGGACAATTAGCTGATTTTTACCCTGTTGATTTATTAGTTACAGGATGAGATATTATATTTTTCTGAGTAGCTAGAATGATTTTCCAATGTGCATACATTGATAACACTATCTCTTTAAAAAATATTTTCTTGCACGGAATTGTAAGAGATGAGTTAGGAAGAAAAATGTCTAAATCGTTAGGAAATGGAATCGATCCTACAGATGTTATTAACACTCATGGAGCTGATGCGTTACGTACTTATTTAGCTTCAAATGCTTCAGGAGAAGATATTAATTTTACCGAATCTAAAATTGAACATATCGAACACTTTATTAATAAAATTTGAAATATTGAAAAACTAGTTAATAAATCTGAAGATGTTATCAAACTTCCTAGTGAAAAAGAACTTTCATTAATCAATAAATGAATAATTACTGAATACTATAAAACAGTAAAAGAATATTCTGAAAAATTAGATAACTATAACTATAACGGAGCATTTAAAGTAATAATCAACTTTGTTTGAGATACTTTTGCTAACGAATACTTGGAAATAGCACGTAAGAACGAACAATGAAAAAACCAAACAGATAAAGTGATTAATTTTATCTTTAAAAACATTTTAATTATGCTTCATCCATATATGCCTTTTGTTACAGAAAGATTGTATCAAAAAGCATACCAAAACTCTAAAGCAAGTATTATGGAAGAAAGCTGACCAGCAGCTATCCAAACTAGTTATGATGAAAACTCTAGTCTAATTTGTTTAGAGATTTTTAAGGCGATGAAAAACACTAGAATTAAATTTAATTTAAAGAATTCTAAAGTGATTGCTATTAATTTATCTACTGACTTACAAATATCTTTCTCTGAAATAAAAGATTATTTAAAAGACTTTAATATTGATTTAGTTGAAATGGTAAAAACTCACGACAATGAAAAAACAATTTTAACAATCAATGGTGGAACAATTATCTTTTTAGATAACTTAATTTCTGAAGAAGAGGAAAATCGTAGATACCAAGAACAAATTTCTAAATTAGAAAGTGAAATTAACCGTTCAGAAACTATTTTGAAAAATGCAGACTTTTTAGCTAGAGCTCCGAAAGAAAAAATTGAATTAGAACAAAAGAAATATTTAGAGTTTAAAAAACAGTACAACGAATTAGTGGAAGTTTTACAAAAAAACCTTAACCAAAATAAAAAATAATAGTATCGTTTTTTACAGATAGTGAAAATATTTATCACAAAGTCTGACACCACATTTTAAATTTAATATATTTATATATTACTCTAAAATATTTACAATTTGTAAAAAATATTTACAGAAAATGTTTTTATTTTTATATAATTCAAGTATTATGGAGAAATTTACAAAATTAATACGAAAAATCAGAATCGATAATGATGAAGTACTTTATGATATGGCAAAGAAGTTAAATATGAGCACTGCATACCTTTCATCTATAGAAAATAAAAGAAGGCCTATCCCTTCTGATTTTTTAAAACAAATCTCTGAAGTATATAAACTTTCTGACGAGCAACAAAAAGAACTTCAAGAAGCTATTGCAGAAAAAATAGAAACCGTTAGCATTGATATTAGTAGTGCATCATTAAATAAAAAAAATCTAGCTATGTCATTTAATAGAGAATTTGACACAATGGACGAAGAAATTGCAAAACAAATATCAGAGCTATTGAATAACGATAAAAACAAGAAAGGAGAAGAATAATATGAGCCCGTATAGAGTTGAAAAATTAAAAATATCCGAAATCAAAGAAAAGGTAAAAGAATTTGCAAAAGAACATGAAATTATACTTGGTGAATGGGTAGACATTATTTGCGTTTTGGATAAATCAGAAATAAACTATGTTGTTGTTACAGCTGAAGAAATGGGTAGCGATAGTGTTTTTGGTAAATACGTTCCCGAAGAGAAAACGATTTATATACTCCAAGAAACATATGATAATGCTCGCGACGGAGACGGACCAAGCAGAATGACTATTGCTCACGAAATAGGACATTATGTCCTACACAAAAATGGTGTTGTGCTCGAAAATTCTACAGGATGAGTGAAAATAACGGAGAATTCAGAATGACAAGCAAAAGTGTTTGGTGGTGAACTACTTGCTCCCTCGGAAAAACTAGAAAATATGACAGATGAAGAAATTTCAGCTAAATACGGAATTTCGACGTTAGCAGCAAAAATACAGAAAAATCGTTGTGAGAAGAGAATAATAGAGATGGGAGGAAAGAAATAATGGCAAATGGAAAATCTTATTTTGAGCATCTAAAATCTTTAGTGATGGCGCAAAAAGAAGGCGAATGCATGATATGTCCGGTTTGTGGAAAATATGAAGCTAAACATAATTTTGATTGTTGCCCTTATTGTTGCTTCGAATTTGATCCAGTTCAAATAGAAGATTATGATTGTTATACAGGTGCAAATACCATGACAGTTAATCAGTATAGAAAATGATGAAATTATAAAATGTCTATCAACGAAAACTTTGTTTTTACCGACGAAGAACCTACTGTGCAATGCAGAGCGGTAGAATTTTTTGATGTTTGTCCGGTTTGTGGAAAAAAATTCAATAAAAAACAATTTTATATCGATAACCCTGAATGTGGAGGAAACTATGATGGTGCAATATGTTCTAAATGTGGTTGAATAAGAGACTTAGTTCAAGCTATTGAACCAGATATGAAAAATGGATTAAATAAATTGTCAGTTAACGAATACAAAAAATGATGTCTATCCAAGAAGGGAGGAAAAAAATAATGTCAACCAAAGGCCCAAGTTTTTTATATGGTAATACCAAAGGTTCTCCTACTAGGCATATCAATTTTCCTTATGCTAAGGAATTTAACAAAAATACGATTGGAGAGCATATGTGACATGCAAATGATATGAAGTTAACATGAAAACAATATGAAGAAAATGGAGTCAAATTTGCTAACGAAATATCACCTGAAAACCTTTCGTTTATAAGAGACGACAATAAAGTAACCTATAAATACAAAGAAAAAACTAACGAATTAGTACTTGTTGACAAAAATGGATACATTGTTACATACTATTACCCGACTGATGGAAAAAAATATTATGAAAGACAAAAACTAAAATATGAAAGGAGATATGAAGAAAATGAAAAATAAAAAACATTCAAATATAAAAAATGAATATGGAAAAATCGTTAAGTGCCCAATCTGTGGAAAATTCGAAGCTCCTAACAATTCGTATCGTGTTTGCAAATTTTGTTGTTTTGAATTTGATACATTGCAAATAGAAGAACCTGACTATGCTGGCGGCGCTAACACAATGTCAGTTAACCAAATGAGAAAATGATGAAAATACAAAACATCTTTTGACAAGAATTTTGTTTTTACAGATGAAAACCCCAGTGCAAGCTACAAAGCACATTTGTTCTGAGATACCTGCCCAATCTGTGGGGAGAAAATTGTATTAATCCGAGATAAAACAAATCCCGAATATCGTGAAGACAAAGACGGTGCTAAATGTACCAAATGCGGTTGAATAAGAGACTTAGTTCAAGCTGTCGAACCAGATATGAAAAATGGATTAAACAAACTTTCTGTTAACGAATACAAAAAAGAATATTTATTCAAGAAAGGAGGAAAGGATTAATGGAAGAACAAAGAGTACCAAAAAAAAGTGTAGAAGAAATCAAACACAAAGTATGAGAGTTGTATAAAAAGTTAAATTTAAAACCTAACACTTACATCGATATTTGTCCTGTATTGGATAAAAATTATCCATATGAAGTTCTGACAAGAGAAGAAATGTTAAAAAGAAAAATTTACGATAACTGTACTGTACAAAACAACACCATTTACATATTGGATATATTGTACCAAAAGTGTTATGACGGAGATCTATCAGCTAGAATGATTGTCGCTTCATCTGGTATAGCTATGTATGAATTACATAGAGATATTCCATCAACTTACGAATGTTCATTCGAACAAATAGCACCAACCGAAAGTAGTTGGTATCAACGGAATGTTTTTGCTGGTGAATTTTTAGCTTTTTCAAACAGTGAACTTGTTCAATTATCGGTGGAAAAAATAAGTGCAAAACTAGGAATATCTGGAAATGCTGCTTCTGTTCAAAAAAAACGTTCGATAGAAAAGTACAGTAATTTGTTTTTAGAAACAAATACTTTGCATAGTGATCCAAAACATCCTAAAAAAATTACCAGAGATTATACTAATGCATATTTAGTAATGGATGCAAACTTTACTGGTGTAGAAGAATATCCAATTATTAAAACATGGATGATTGCAAACGAACCGCCTAAAAATATTGTCCCTTTTAGGAAACATAAAAAAATTCCAAAAGAAGAAAGAAAAAATTATTTTATCGCTTTTTATTCGATTGACATAGATTTTGCTTGTGTAAAAAACAGACCAGAAAAATATCTATCAGAATTCAGAGAATTTGGTGGGATTATTGGCTTTGATTTTAGTGTACATATAGATTATCCTTTGGTTGTACAAAAACAATGAATGTATACTAATTTAGCACTTACATATTTTTATGGGAATAAAGGAATAGATGTAATTCCAAATATTCGATACGGGTTAGATGAATGTGCTGATGATTTTTTAACCGCTATACCTAAAAATAGTTATGTTGCCATTAGTACTCATGGTTTTATAAACAACGATGAGAAAAGATTAAATTGACAAATAAGCATAGATAAAATTATCACATTTGTTCAACCAAAAGCTATACTTGTCTATGGTCCGCGTCCAGACTCTGTTTTTGAAAAATTTAACGGTAGAACTACTTTTTTGTATTATGAAGCATGAATAAATTTAGTTCACAAAAAGAAAAAACAATTAAGAAAGGAGGAAAAGACTAATGTCAACTAAAGGTCCGAGTTTTTTATACGGTAATACCAAAGGTTCTCCAACCAGACATATTAATTTTCCTTATGGAAAAGATTTTAACAAAAACACGATTAAAGTTCACGAATGACATGCGGAAAATATGAAGTTAACATGAGAACAATATGTAGTTAATGGAGTCAAGTTTTCTAACGAAATATCTCTAGAAAACTTATCATTTATAAGAGAAATTGATGGTGTAACTTTTAAATATAAAGAAAAAACTAATGAATTAGCACTCGTCGATAAAAATGGTTATATAGTTACATATTATTATCCAACAGGGAAAAAAGGATATTATGAAAGACAAAGACTAAAATTCGAAAGGAGATATAAAGAAAATGAAAAATAATAACTTTTTATATACAAAAACAGAATTAAAAAGAAAAATCAAATGTCCAGTCTGCGGAAAATTTGAAGCCTACGCAGAATCGTTTGATAATTGCAAGTTTTGTGGTTTTCAATTCGATTTACTTCAAATAGATGAACCAAACTATTCCGGCGGTGCTAATGCAATGTCTGTTAATCAAATGAAAAAATGGTGAGCATATAAAATTGAATTTAATAAAGGTTTCACTTGAATGAGCGAAACCCCATGTGTCAATTGTAGAGCATATGAATTTTGAGATATTTGTCCAGTTTGCGGAGAAAAAATTAAATTAATTGATGATGAAACAAACCCTAAATATCGCGAAGATAAGGACGGTGTTCAATGTACTAAATGTGGTTGAACAAGAGATTTGGTTCAAGCTGTCGAACCGGATATGAAAGATGGATTAAATAAGCTTTCTGTTAACGAATACAAAAAAGAATACTTGTCCAAGAAGGGAGGAAAAGATTAATGTCTACTAAAGGCCCAAGCTTTTTATACGGTAATACCAAAGGTTCTCCCACCAGACATATTAATTTTCCTTATGGAAAAGATTTTAATTGAAATACAATCAAACAACACGAACGTCATGCAAACGAAATGAAATTAAGTTGGAAAGAATATTCGGACAAAGCAGTCAAATTCGCTAATGAAATATCTCCGGAAAATATTTCATTTATAAGGGAAGTTGATGGCGTGACTTTTAAATACAAAGAAAAAACCAATGAATTAGTGCTCGTTGATAAAAATGGGTATGTAGTTACATACTTTTATCCAACCGGAAAAAGAAAATATTACGAAAACCAAAAGAAGAAATGAGAAAGGAGATACGAAGAAAATGAAAAATAGAAAATACCAAAACACCAAAAAAGAACTTGAAAAAATAGTTAAATGCCCAGTCTGCGGAAAGTTTAAAGCCGGTGTGTATTCGTTTCGTGTTTGTAATTTTTGTGGTTTTGAATTTGATACGCTGCAAATAGAAGAACCAAACATTTCTGGTGGTGCTAATGTAATGTCTGTTAATCAAATGAAAAAATGATGAAACTACAAAACATCTTTTAATGATAATTTTGTGTGGACAGATGAAAACCCGTGCGGAGACTACAAAGCACGTTTATTTTGAGATACTTGTCCAATCTGTGGAGAAAAAATTAAATTAATAGAAGATGAAACTAATCCCAAATATCGTGAAGACTACGATGGTGCTATATGCACTAAATGCGGTTGAATAAGAGACTTAGTCCAAGCTGTCGAACCGGATATGAAAGATGGATTAAATAAGTTTTCTGTTAACGAATGCAAAAAAGAATACTTGTCCAAGAAGGGAGGAAAAGATTAATGTCTACTAAAGGCCCAAGCTTTTTATACGGTAATACCAAAGGTTCTCCCACCAGACATATTAATTTTCCTTATGCTAAAGATTTTAACAAGAATACGATTAAGGAACACGAACGTCATGCAATCCATATGAAAATAACATGAGAAGAATATGTGATTAAAGCAGTCAAATTCGCTAACGAAATATCCCCTGAAAACCTATCGTTTATAGATGTTAGAGATATAACTTTTAAATACAAAGAAAAAACCAATGAATATGCACTTATAGATAAAAACGGTTATATTGTTACATACTATTATCCGACTGGAGGAAAAAGATATTATGAAAGCCAAAAACAAAAATGGGAAAGGAAGTATAAATAAGATGAAAAAAAGAGAATACCCATACACAAGAAAAGAATTAGAAACAATAATTAAATGCCCAGTTTGCGGAAAATTTGAAGCCGGTGCTGATTCTCATGATATTTGCGAGTTTTGTGGTTTTGAATTCGATTTGCTCCAAATAGACAACCCAGACTACCCCGGCGGTGCTAATGTGATGTCAGTTAATCAAATGAAGAAGTGATGGAACTATAAAACGTCTTTTAACAAAAATTTTGTTTGAACAGACGAAGACCCATGCGGAGATTATAGAGCACGTTTATTTTGAGACACCTGCCCAATCTGCGGAGAGAAACTCAATGTTAATAAACTAGATATTGACAGCCCTGATTACGAAGGGGATTATGATGGCGTACGATGTACCAAATGTGGTTGAATAAGAGACTTAGTCCAAGCTGTCGAACCGGATATGAAAGATGGATTAAATAAACTTTCTGTTAACGAATACAAAAAAGAATACTTGTCCAAGAAGGGAGGAAAAGACTAATGTCAACTAAAGGCCCAAGTTTTTTATATGGTAATACCAAGGGTTCTCCTACTAGACATATCAATTTTAAATATGCTGTAGATTTTTCTAATAAAGATTTAGAAAGACACATAAGAGAACATATGAAAGAATTTAATATTAATGAACCAAAAGAATATGTAAAACAAGCGATAGAGTTTGCTAATAATGTCCTAATTTTAAACGATTCATTTGTGGATGAAAAAGGTTCGACTCATAAATATAGTATCGTAAGCAATGAGTTTGTAATTGTTACGAAAGAAGGATATGTTGCTACATATTACAAACCTACAGATAAAGAACTTTATTGGTATTGAGATAAAAGAAAGGAGAAAAAATAAAACTATGAAAAATAATATTAAATGTCCTGTTTGCGGAAAGTTTGAAGCTGAAAGTGGTTCATTTGAAATATGCCCATTTTGTGGTTTGGAATTTGATGGATTACAAATAGAAGAACCAGATTTTCCCGGCGGTGCTAATGTGATGTCCGTCAACCAAATGAAAAAATGGTGAAACTATAAAATGTCGATAAATAATAATTTTGTTTGAATGAGTGAAGAACCATGTGTCAATTACAGAGCACACCAGTTTTGAAACACCTGCCCAATCTGCGGTGAACATTTGGAAGTAGGCAAATTTAAAAATCCTGACATTCCGGATGATCACGATGGTGTTCAATGTTCCAAATGTAGCTGAATAAGAGATTTAGTTCAAGCTGTCGAACCAGATATGAAAGATGGATTAAATAAGCTATCAGTTAACGAATACAAAAAAGAGTTTTTGGAACAAAATCAAAGAAAAAAATAATGATATTTTAAGAAGTTAGATTTTAAATGTACGAAAACATACTTTTTCTATCATCTGTTATGCTATTTTCATATTATAATAATGACATTAATATAAACACATGCCTACAATAGCGCAATTAATTAAGAATGGTCGTAAACAAAAAAATAAAAAATCACGTAGTGAGGCTTTATTAAAAAATTACAACAGTTTAAAAACTAAATTTAAAGGTGAACACAATCCGTTCAAATCAGGTGTTTGTACCAGAGTTGGTATTATGACTCCAAAGAAACCAAACTCAGCTCAACGTAAGTATGCCAAAGTACGTTTAAGTAATAAAAAAGAGATTCTAGCTTATATTCCTGGTGAAGGTCACAACTTACAAGAACACAGTGTTGTTTTAGTTCGTGGTGGTCGTGCAAAGGATTTACCGGGTGTGCGTTATCATATCGTTCGTGGTGTTTTGGATACTCAAGGTGTAGCTAAGAGAAAATGTCAACGTTCTAAATACGGTGCTAAAAAAGGTGCAGCAGAAGAGGCAAACGCAAAAGCAGCAAAGAAGAAATAATTTAACTTCTTTTATTTAATCTCATAAAATAGTTCTATAGTTCTGCATAGCATCATTATTTGTCATTCGTAGTTATCGCTATGAAGCGGAATCATTGAAAAAAATAGAAGGCATTCGCATAATAATACTTGCTTCTTTTTTTCTTTAGGGACGAACTGCAAGAATGTTTTGTATACTTTATCGGTATATGCTGAATCCTCTATGAATTTATAGTCAATTGTTGTATCTTTTATTTTTAAATCAAAAAGACTTTCAGTAATTAAATCATACTTTCCGTGTACAGAATGAGTTAGTTTAGCTCATTCGTAAATACTATCTCCTAGTTCTTGATTACTACCAAATTTACCACGAGGATCAAAAATTTTAATTTCTTGTGAGGTAGGGTTATACATTATGTTGGAAAAATGTAAATCACCATGTATAAATGTAAAAGTATCATCTGTCAAAAGTAGTTTTTTAACTTTCTTTAAAACTAAAGAAAGTATTGTCAAGAGATTGGGATATGATTTT
Source organism: Mycoplasmataceae bacterium (assembly GCA_031281465.1). Classification (GTDB taxonomy): domain Bacteria; phylum Bacillota_I; class Bacilli_A; order Mycoplasmatales; family Mycoplasmoidaceae; genus Malacoplasma_A. The sequence goes on from JAITFH010000001.1 coordinate 13,132, forward strand.
TTATTGATAGTAATATCATTTGTAAAAAAAGGAAAAAATATTTGTTCTTGAGCTAATGTACTTAATCTTTCGAGTGTTTTAGAAACATACATTTGATAGCGATCATTAAAAAATGTATTTTTGTTTTTCTTGGTTTTAGAACAATTACTTTGTAATTCTTCAAGCACCTTCGTAATATTTGCATAAAAGGCTTTATATTCTTGAACCGTCATTTCTTTTTTAATATAAAGTTCGTGAACAGTTTTGGAATTAATAAATTCCATTTCTACTCAATTAGTTGAATCTTCGGTGCCAGAAGCATAAATATTTGGAACATACTTTTTTGCTTTATCTGGAACTTTTTTATATCACGCTATTTCATCTAAAAGTTTTTTATCGTTCGAAGACTTTTTTAAAATTTTAATGTCATCTTTTTCGGTAACTGATATCTGATTAAAAAAACGAGGTTTAACGATAGCCATATGAAAGTATTATTCAAAGAAAATTATATAGTTTAAGCAAAAATGATTTTTAGTATGCTCTTGCGAAATAAACTAGCTGAAAAGCTTTTTTACCAGTTAAGAAACATTTTTTATTTTCTAGTTCTTCTTTTGTGGTATCATCTTTTACACAACGTGGGCGATAGTTGTTGAATTTTTTAATCTTTTCTTCATCTTCTATTTCTCCACCTCAAGGTGCAAGAACTATTTTATTTAAATATGATTGTTTTTCAAATTCTTCAACTGTATCGACATAAACAATATCGTCATCCATTCTTTTTTTAGCTCTTGTATAAAGTGTTTTATCATAATCAACAGAAAGTTCTGATATTTTGTTTACGATTTCATTTTCTGCAACTGAAATTTTTTCTCCGGTATCTCTTCTAACAATAGTTAAAGTATTGTTTTCAAGTTCTCTTTTTCCTAAAATAACAAAGAAAGGTGTACCTAATGTTTCACTCTCAGCTATTTTAAACCCAAAAGAGTTGTTGGTATCATCAACTTTAACACGATAATTTGAAAGGCTTGCTTTTAAACTATTTGCAAGCTCTAGAATTTTTGGATTTTCATTAATATTTAATGCACCAATAATAATTTGTTTTGCAGCCAATTTAAATGGCATTACAATACCTTTGTCATCTCCGTGTACAACTATGATATCGCCTATCATTCTTTGAGTAGTACCGTGAGATGTGTAATAAGGTGGAAAAAATTGATTGTTTTTATCTTGAACTTTAATGTTATACATCTTAGAGAAATTTTGACCTAAAAAATGTGAAGTTCCTGTTTGAATCATTTGTTTATCATAAGATCAAACTTCACGAGTGTTTGTTCAAACTGCTCCAGCAAATTTTTCCCCTTCTGTTTTTCTTCCAGAAAGCATTGGTAAACAACAAACTTCTGTTAAGAATTTATCATATACTTTTCCCACTTTAACTGCAAAATCTTCTGCTTCTTCTTGTGTAGTAAATAAACAGTGAGCTTCGTGTCAAACTATTTCGCATCCTCTTAAGAAAGGTTTAGTAGTTTTTTCTGCACGATAAACTGTACATCATTGGTTGTACTTTAAAGGAAGCTGCTTATATGTATTTGCTGTTTGACTAAATAACTGAGAAAATAAAACTTCACTAGTTGGACGAACAATTAACGGATCTTCTAAAACTTCTTGACCAACTTTGGTTACGATATAAGCTTCTGGAGCAAATCCTTCAATATGTTTTTGTTCTTTAACAAATTCACTTGTTTTAATGAAAAGTGGTAAAAGAACATTTTCAATACCTAATACTTCGAATTCATTGTTCAAAATCTTTTGCATTTCTTCTCAAATTTTTCAAGAATTAGGAAGGTAGTTAATTGTACCTTTTGTATCTCCATATGTAAATAGTTTAGCTAAATCGCAAACTTCTGTATACCACTTAGCAAAATCTTGATCTCGTGGAGTTAATCTATTTCCCATAATTAGTCTTTCTTTTCTGTTAATATTTTTTCTAGTTTTACTGTAAATTTATGAGCAGCATAGTTTATAGTCTTTTGGTAAATAAGAGAGTTTTTCATTCTTTCAAATTTTTCAGGATCGTTTTTATATTCACGAATTGAAAGGTTGGTGTTCTTATAATGATCTTGTAAAATATTATCTACTTCTTCGTCGGTTATAGAAACATTTCATTCTTTTTGAAAAAAATCTCACAACAAATTATCGTAAATAATGAATTTAGATAAGTTGCTTGCTTTTTCTTCATCTAATTCGTTTCCGTGTGTTTCTAACAAATGTTTTTTAACTTCGTCTAGTTCACCTTGGTCGAAGTGGATGGTAAAGTTGTTTCTTAAACTATCAGCAATAGCTTTAGAAATCGTTTGACTAAAAAGGTTGTTTTGTGCCATTTTTTGAATTTGAGCATTGTTCATAAGTCCAGAACGAATAGAATCACCATACACAGTTGATAATCTTTTAAGTTCTTTGTTTAAAATATTTGCATCATCAGACAATAGTCTGTTAATCACGATAACCTTGTTGTAATCGATGTCTTTTACTTTTTCTAATTTTGATAGTCTTGCCATATAGAATATTATATTCTAAAACCCACAAAATCGGTAAAAATAAAGCGATTTATACATACTAAATTGTGACTTCAAAGATATCGTAATATGAGTCAAATTTATTTTCTCAAAATACTTCAACATCTACTTTTTGACTATCCACAAAATTGTACTTCAAAGAAATTTTGTATTGCATTCAAGTGTTTTTGAATTTCTTGTCTTTTTCAAACCACCCAACGATTTTCTTTTTCACAGTCGAAACAAAAGTGTCTTCATTGAAAACCGAAACTACTTTTTCTTCTGAGTATGTATGTTCTACACACTTGTTAAAATCTTGAGCGTCTATGTTTTGAGCAAGTTTTCACTTTTTAGCTTCATTTTTTGTTCCACTAACTGCAACACCATTTGTTTTACTTTTTGTGTTAGTTAGCAAAACAGAAGTAGTTATTGTACCTGTTAATACTAACCCAGCTGATGCTCCGATAACGATTTTTTTACCAGTTTTAAATTTCATTTATTATCACCTCCTTTCATTCGGAAAATTTACTTTCAAATTCTTCAACAGTTACATCTAAATCTTTAACTTTTACTTCTTTTTTAGCATTAGTATTTTCATCAAAACTAAAGCTATTGTAAAAAACATAAATCTTAGCGTTTTCATTAGCGTCAATAACTTGAATTTTTAGTTTGTAATAACCAACCGATTTCTCGTTAATGTAAAAACCATTTTTTGATATCAGTAAATTCTCGTTAACTTTTGTGTTTGAAATAAAATCACCAACAGAAAATTGAAATGAATCGTTAACCAATGTTTGTATATCTGTGTCCAAAACACAACTGTGTTCCTTTTCATCAACTTCCCAAGATATTTCAAGTTCTGCTTTTTTTATGATGATTGGTTCTTGTGTGTAAAGTGTTACTAATGAAGAAACAGGTGTGAGCATTTCTGAATATTGATTAGTGGTGTAGAAAAGCGGTTCATTACGAACATATGAACCTTGTTTGGAATTAACGTAAATTTCACTAGCGTTTTCTATTAACCCACCATTGTTGTTACCGGTATCGTAATTAGTGAACGGTAACTCACAGTTAAGCTTGGTATTTTTTACCTGATTGATAAAAGCTTCGAAATTATCCTGAGTAGAATGAATTTGAGAATTCTTACCTATTGTTTCATCATAGTCTAACTCAAAATCTAGGAAAAAAGTTTTATGATTAATTTCTGATTTTAAGAAACTTTCTGACAACTCGAACGTAAAGTTAGTGTGATAAACTTGTAGATATTTACCATCACTAATTCAAGCCGGTATTGACGAATCGTTTAGACGATATAGGTTCACATCTTCCACAGTGAAAAAATCTGATGAAATATTTGTTTTAATCAGATTTAGCGGAAGATATGCGTTTTGGAAAATGTAGTAGTTCAAACTAAACGAAATACGATTGTTTTTAAAACTTACTACTCCGTCAACACTGTCTAACGAAAACAAACAATTGTTGTCGCTAATCGGGTTAATGTAGTACGCTCCTAAAGACAATTGTACACCTCCAAAAACCCTACACAGGCTTTTAAGTAGATTCGGTACTGTTGACTTTTGCTGTAAAAAATCTCGTCGTAAGATTTTTTGTGCAACAGCAACTGATTAAGTAGATGTGTTTCTTTTCTGCTAATACAAGAAAGACTTAGATCTACTTGTTTGATGAAAAGTTCCATTTCACGTTTTCGTTTACTTTCCATTCCATTCTCCAATGCGGTTTTGTAGAAACTATACTTGGAGAATATAAGTTTCATTGTTTGAGAGATTTCTTTTATTTTTGTCATTTTTGCCTCCTACTTACTATAATTACCGCGTTTTTGGCAAAACTCTTAAAATAATTTTTCTATATATGTAATATATAAATTTTTTTCTGTTAAGGCAAAAAATTGCATTTTTTAAAACACCCCTTATAATTTCAAAATGTCAGGAAAATACTATTTTTTGTCCATTATTACGTTCGGAATTTACCCCATAATTATCGCATCAAAAGCGAAAAAAAACCAACAAATAAATACCCAACTTAGCTATAGTTCTAAAGCTCACCTAAATGTTGATAATTTTGTTGCTGATTTGGGTGGAAAAGATAATTTGGTAAGTGTATCATCCACTATTTCAACCTTAAATGTGGAGTTAAAAAATCCTGTCAAATTACCACAAGAAAAATTGAATAGTTACAAGATTAAAGGTGCTGTTTATAACGGTAAAAAAATAAATTTTGTGACTGGTGATAATGCTTTTGCTATCGCTCAAGAAATTAAAAAATTAATCGCTTAATTCTTACGAATAACATTTTTGTGATTAGCTGAAACGATTTTTCGACCGTACCCTGGATTTTTAAAAACAACCGTTAAATATTCTTTTTCTTTTTCAATCACTAAACCTTCGCCAAATATAGTATGGATAATACTATCTCCAACAAAAATTTCTTCTTTTTTCTCTTCATAATTATCTAAAAAATCGACATCTTTATTTGAATCAAACCAAGTGTCTTTGTTAGAAATATTTTCTATATGGGTAGTACCATAGGTAATAAAATCTTTACCTATTTCGTTGATAAATCTAGAAGAACGAGCAGCTTGCTTGTTCATGTAGTTGTATCCACCCGAAGCAGAAAGATAAAGTTTTTCTTTTGCCCTAGTAAAAGCTACATATGCAATTCTTCTTTCTTCGTGTAGGTTATCAGACATCATAGAAGGAAAAGAGCCTTCGTTTAATCCACAAACGAAGACTACTGGGAATTCTAGTCCTTTTGCGATGTGAATAGTCATCATTGATACAGCATTAACTAAGTTTTTCTTAGTGTTAGAAGTCATTACTGAAATTTCTTGCAAATAATCTGCAATAGTAACTTCAGTTTCCGCACTAGCTTCAAATTGTTTAATTGAGTTGACAAACTCTTCAATGTCAGCTATACGTTCAGTTGTTTTTTCTTGATCATCATCAAATTCTTTGATATAAACAAGATAATTAGTTTTTTCAATTATTGTTTCAAGAATTTGATGAATTGGATATTCCTTGATTTCGTGTAAACTTCGAAGTAAATTTAAGAATTCTACAACTGGTTGGTGTTTTCAAGGTAATTCGTAATCTGAATCGTAGGAAAGTAAAAGAGCTTCGAAGAAAGATATTTTTTTCTCCTTCGCAAAATTAGAAATTTTTTCTACAGTCAACTCAGTAATTTTTCGATTAGGAATATTGATGATTCTTTTAAGAAAAATTTCTTTTGAAGGGTTGTCTACTAATTGCAAATAACTTATCAAATCTTTGATATGTTTTCTCTGGTAAAACCCTAGTCCACCAAAAATGTTGTAAGGGATATTATAGTTAACCATTTTCTCTTCTAAATCACGACTTAAATTGTTCATACGATAAATAATCGCAATATCTTTGTAATCATATTTTTTTTCACTAATAATTTTTTTTATTTCTTTAGCAACATATTTAGCTTCATCACCATTTTCTTTTCCAATATAGATAGTGATATTTTCACCTTCGGCATTTTGAGTTTTTAAATTTTTTTCCACACGATTAGTGTTGTGAGCAATAATGTTATTAGCAATGTGCAAAATCTTTTTTGTAGAACGATAATTGTTATCTAATAAAATAGTTTTAGCACTTTTAAAAATTTTATAGAAATCAGAAAAAATTTCTGAATATGCTCCTCTTCAGGTATAAATTGTTTGATCAGGATCTCCGACTACAAAAATATTTTTATCATGATTTATTAAATGCAATAATAATTTAAATTGTGTGAGGTTAGTGTCTTGAAATTCATCAACTAAAATGTACTCAAATTTATTTTTTCAGTAGCTACAAATATCTGGATAAGTATCAAAAATATTTAATGTTAACAATAATAAATCATCAAAATCCAAAGCGTTTTGGTCAAGTAATTTTTTCTGAAACTCTTGGTAGATTTTTACAATTGTGGAAAAATTATAACTATCTCCTCATTCACCAAAATAATCTTTTAACTGATTTCACGGAGTGTTAATAACATCAATATTACTAGTTTTAATTTTTGATATTGTTCCAATTATTTTCCCGAAAGGATAGTCTTTTTTTTCTAACGATAAACTTTTATAAACTTCATTTAATATTACTTTTTTATCTTCTTCGTCAATGACTGCAAAATCACTTTTTCTTCCTAGAATTTCAATTTCCACACGTAAAATTTTTAAACAAATCGAATGATATGTTCCAATTCAAGAAAGTACTTTGTTTCCAGTTTCTTGAGTAATTCTTTCTTTCATTTCATTAGCTGCTTTGTTGGTAAAAGTTATGGCTAAAATCTTTTCTGGAGTTAGTCCTTTGTTTTCAATTAAATAACTAATTCGACACGTTAACACACGTGTTTTACCTGTTCCTGCTCCAGCAATTACCACGATTGGTCCAAAGTCACTTGTCACAGCTTGCCTTTGGTTTTCGTTTAATTTGGAAATATCAAACATAAATATATGAGTTGGGTTTATTATAAAACAATCGCTGATTTCCATATATAATTAACCTAATAATGAACAGAATAATAAAAGGTGATAAAGTCCGTGTAATTTCAGGTAAAAACAAGTCTAAAGAAGGAATTGTTGTTGCTGTTTATCCAAAAGACAAAACCGCTTTAGTTGAAGGACTTAACAAAATTAAAGTACACCAAAAAGCAAGTGCGCAAAGTAATGAACCAGGAAAGATTGTTGAGAAAGAAGCGCCTATTGCTTTATGTAAATTAGCTCTAGTTGTAGATAAAGCAGTTGGTGGAACTTCAAAAGTAGCATTTATTAAAAAGGGTGACGACAAAGTTCGTGTTGCTAAAAAAACACAAAAAGAATTAAACAAATCAGCTAAAAAATAGTTTTATAAAAAACTTTTTTTAATATACAAAAAAACCGCATATAATTAACATAAGAAGTTATTTGAAAAATGTCAGAAAATACGGTTAAGGTAAAATTATATTCATACGATCACGCTTTATTAGACGCCACAGTTAAAAAACTTGTTTCTTTAGCACAATCGTATAAATGCAAAATTGTGGGACCAGTTCCACTACCAACTAAACGTGAAATTTTTACTGTATGTCGTTCTCCTCGTATGGATAAACGTTCTATGGAACATTTCGAACGTTTAACACACAACCGTTATATTGTTATCACAGCTAACGATAATTTCATGACAAGTTTTCGTGCTTTCGATGTACCAGCAGGTGTAGCATTGGAGATTAAGTAGTAGGAGGACATTATGGTAAAATATTTATTAGGAACTAAAATTGGGATGACACGTTTATTTAAAACAAACGGGCGTGTTGTCCCATGTACTGTTGTTTATGCAGAACCAAACGTAGTTTTGGAAGTTAAAACAGCAGAAAAAAATGGAGCAAAGGGAGTAAAAGTAGGTTACCTTGATCAAAAAGAAAACAAAGTAAACAAACCTCACGCTGGTATCTTTAAAAAAGTTGAAGTTCCTATTAAACAATACATTCGTACTTTCTCTAATGTAACTGGTGAATATAGCACAGGAGATTTATTAACTGTTGAACAATTTAAACAAGGACAATATGTTGATGTACAAGGAACTACTAAAGGACGTGGATATACAGGTGCTATTTTCCGTTGAAATAAAAAGATAGGACCTTTAAGTCATGGTGCAGGTTATCCTCATAGATGACAAGGTTCAATCGCATTTGGACGTGGTGGTTCTGCTCCTCAAAGAGTTGCTAAAGGACACCATATGCATGGTCATTATGGACATGAAACTGTAACTATTCAAAATTTGAATGTTGTGTTAGTGGATCCTGTTAACAATTTAATTCTAATTTCTGGTGCTATCCCAGGACCTGAAGGTTCTTTAGTAACAATCAAAACTTCTGTTAAAAACCCTAACAAAGTTGAAGAATATAACTTATTAACTGTAGAAAACAAAAAAATGATCGAAGAAGCCAATAAATTATTAGAAAACAAAGAAGCCCTTGAACAAGCTAATAATTTAGCTGAAGAAAAAGTTGAATTAGCTGAAGAAAAACACGAAGAACAAAACGAAAGAAAAGCTGCTGAGCTTCTTAAAGAAAAACACGAATTAGAAGAGAAAAAAGAAGGTGTAGAAATCGAAGATGGTGTGGATGTAGAAGAAGTGGAGGAACAAGCATAATATGAAAAACGTAAAATTAATAAATTTAAACAGTAAAGAAGTTTCACAAGTGGAACTAAACTCTCCTTTATTTTTGGAAAAACCAAACAAACAAGCAATGTATGATCAAGTTATTGCTGAGAATTCTGGACGTCGTCAAGGAACACATTCAACTTTAACACGTGCTGAAGTTCGTGGTGGTGGTAAAAAAGTTATTGCCCAAAAACACAGCGGTAGAGCACAACATGGTTCTATTCGTGAACCAGAAATGCCAGGTGGTGGAATCGTATTTGGTCCAAAACCTAACCGCAACTACAAGAAAGGTGTTAACAAACAAGTTTCTCGTTTAGCTATGATGAGTGCTTTCTCTTACCGTTTAAACAATGATGGATTACTATTATTAACTGATGGAGATTTCTCTAAACCTTTAACTAAAGATGTAGTTGCTTTATTAAAAGCTGCAGAGCTTTATGGTAAAAAAGTTTTAATTGTTACTGATTTAGAATCTCAAAATCTAATTAAATCTTCTAACAATATCGTTCGTGTAGAAGCAAAGAAATACAACCAAGTTTCTGTAAAAGATGTTTTAAATGCTAACTATGTAGTTATTCAGCAAAATGCTCTAGAATTATTAGCCAAAGCAGTAAATCCTAGTGAATTACCAGCTAAAGAAGCACCAGAAGCTAAAAAAGCTAAAGTAAGTGCTCCAAAAGCTGAACCAAAAAAAGCTCCAACTAAGAAAGCAGAACCTAAAAAAGAAGCTGCTAAAAAATCTGAAAAACCAAAAATTCACGTTTCTAAATTAGACGCATCATTAGAAGACGTTGTTTCAGATAAATCTAAAAAAGTTGCAAAACTAGCTAAACAAAAAGAACCAATTGAAATCGTTGGTAAAACTGATGATAATGACTACGTGTTAGCTGATGGAAAACAATTACCTAGAGAAGAAGTGGTTCGTGAAATCGATGAAGAAATCAACGAATTCTTCGTAGGAAAAGAATCTAACTTGTTAGTAACTGTTCACCCGAAAGAAGATATCGTTGACTATGTAAGAACAAAACCAAACAGCAAAGACAGTGACAACCTATCAAATTTAGCAGAAAAGGAGAGTAAAAAATAATGGAATTAACACAAGTGATAATTAAACCTTATCAAACAGAAAAATCAGCACAAGCCCGTGGAAACAAAAACCCAGTGTATACTTTTTTAGTTGATAAAAAAGCAGACAAAAACACAATCTCATTAGCTTTCCAAACAATTTACGGACACAAACCTTTAAAAGTTTCTACTCAAGTTCGTAAACCAGTAGCTGTAAGATCAGGAACTGCTCACCCTGGTGTTAGTTCATTATACAAACTTGCTTATGTAATTTTACCAGCTGGTGTTAAACTTGAAGCAAATGCTGATGGTCCATCACAAGAACAAACTGCAGCATTAGAACAAGCTGCAGATTTAGAAGCAAAAATCGTAGAAGCTGATAACACAACAGCTGAACAAGAAAACGAAGTTGAAGGTTCTGTAGAGGAGGAAAATAAATAATTATGTCATCATTAAAAACAATCGTCACAAGAAGTAGTGGAAAAAGAAAAATCATTCTTCCTAATTACAAGGAATTATTATCTTTTGAAAAACCTAATAAAAAACTAACTAAATCTATTAAAAACCAAGCAGGTCGTAATGCTCAGGGAAAGATTACAGTTCGTCACCACGGAGGGGATTCTAAAAGAAAATATCGTGAGATAGATTTTAAAAGAAACAAATACGATATTGTTGCTACTGTAAAAACTATTGAATACGATCCAAACAGAACAGCATTTATTTCTTTAATTTGCTATGCTGATGGAACAAAGAATTATATCTTAGCTCCACAAGGAATTAAAGTTGGTGATAAAGTTATAGCTTCAGATTTAACAGACGTTAAATTAGGAAATGCAATGAGAATTAAAAACATCCCTGATGGTACATTTGTCCACAATGTGGAATTAGTTCCTGGACAAGGTGGAAAAATGGCTCGTAGTGCTGGTACACAAGCTCAAATTCTAGGTAAAGATGAAACTGGAAAATACGTTATCGTTAAATTAAGTTCTGGTGAAATGCGTAAAGTCCCTAACGATGCATTCGCATCAATTGGTTCTGTTTCTAACCAAGAACACAACATTACTTGTGTAGGTAAAGCTGGAACAAACAGACATTTAGGAATTAAACCAACAGTTCGTGGTTCAGCAATGAACCCTTGTGATCACCCTCATGGTGGTGGTGAAGGTCGTCAAGGTGTTGGACGTCCTGGACCATTGGATCCTTGAGGAAAGAGACGTATGGGAGTACGTACTCGTAATAAACACAAACCTTCTACTGCTTTAATAGTTAGAAGGAGAGTTAAATAATAACTATATAATATATAAAAGATGGATAAGAAAGTACGCGGTTTGTTTATACAAGAACAGTTGGAGAAAAAAGTTTCTCAAGCTCTTGAAAGTGGAAACAAAAAACCTATTAAAACTTGATCACGTAGTTCTACGATTTACCCAAATTTCGTAGGATTAACGTTTGATGTACACAATGGTAAAAACTTTATCAAAGTTTTCGTTACTGAAGATATGGTTGGACACAAACTAGGTGAATTTGCTCCAACTCGTACATTCAAAACTCACTCTTCAAACAACAAATCTCAAGATGCTCGTAAAGGAGCAGAAACTAAAAAGTAATAAATTATGTTAGCATATTCAAAAGTAAAAAATATTCATGTAAGTCCTAGAAAAGCTAAACTAGTGGCTGACTTAATTAAAGGAAAAAAAGTTTCTTTAGCTAAAACTATTTTGTTAAACTTAGATAAAAAGTCAACTGAATACTTTAACAAACTTCTAGACTCTGCTATTGCTAATGCTACAAACAACTTTGCGATGAATGCGGTTGATTTATATGTATTCAATGCTATCGTTGATGAAGGTGTAATGGCTAAAAGAATGTTACCTCGTGCTAAAGGGCGTGCTGACCGTATTCGTAAAAGACATTCACATATTACTTTAATCCTTTCTGATGACAGAAAAGAACCAAAAACTCTAGACTTAAGTAAACTAAACAAACGTGCTAATAGAAAACAAAATTTAGCAATCAACAAAAACGCTGCATCTTCTAAAGTGGTTGCAGAACCACAAATAAAATTAGAGGAGGAAAATAATTAATTATGGGAAATAAAACTTGACCTAGTGCCATTCGTGTAGGAGTAAACAAAGACTGAGTGTCTCGTTGACATACAGCTGACAAAGTGACTTTTGGAAAATGAGTAGCTGAAGACGAAAAAATCCGTGCTTTATTACTTTCTAAGAAATATAACTCAGCTCAAATTTCTTCTATCGAAATCGAAAGAAAAACTCAAGCTAAAAAAGATGTTATTAGTGTTTATGTAGTTTGTGGACAAATTGGAGCATTATTAGGAAAAGAAGGTGCTATCCAAAAAGAAATTACTTTAGAAATTAACAAAATCGTTGGACGTAAAACAAAAGTACAATTCTCTCCATTACTAGCTGCTAATGTTAACTTATCTGCTAGAGTTATTGCTCGTGAAATCGCTGATGCAATTGAAAACCGTGTTTCTTACCGTAATGCTCAAAAAGCTGCTATCCGTAAAGTTATGGCTAGCAAAGGTTTAGGAATTCGTACTTCAGTTGGTGGACGTTTAAATGGAGTAGAAATGGCTCGTACAGAAGGATATCGTGAAGGTGTAATTAACACTTATACTATCCGTAGTGATGTAGACTTCGCTATTGAAAAAGCTTGAACAACAACTGGAATTATTGGAGTTAAAGTATGAATTAACCGTGGAGAAAACTTTGGTTTAGAATTACGTCGTCCATCAACTACTGATAAAGCTATCCAAACTCCTGGACAAACTAATTCTCGTGGAAACAATGATAATTATCACAATAGACCTCGTCAATATGCACCCAAAGGAGGAGAAAAATAATGTTACAACCAAAAAGAACAGCACATCGTAAAACCCACAAAATTTCTTTCGAAGGAAAAGCTAAAGGAAATAAATATGTAGCTTTCGGAGAAATGGGATTAGTTTCTACAACTGGTGCTTGAATTACTGGAAAACAAATGGAAGCTGCTCGTATCGTGATTTCTAAACATTTAGGAAAAACTGGTAAAATGTGAACTAGAATTTTCCCTCAAATGGCAGTTACTAGAAAACCTATCGGAGTTCGTATGGGTTCAGGTAAAGGTAATGTGGAATGATATACTGCTGTTGTTAAATGTGGAACTGTAATGTTTGAAATTGCTGGTGTTCCTGAAGACGTAATGAGAGATGGATTAAAAAAAGCTGGAGACAAACTTTCTGTTGCTTGCAAAATTATTAAAAAAGGTGAAAGAAGTGATGATACACGTATTTACTTACCAGGTGAAAAAGTAGAAACAGAAAAAGATTTAAAACGTGTAGAGAAAGCTCTTGCTAATGCTGAAGCTAACAAAGCTAAAGCTGCTGCTAAAAAAGCCGAACCAAAAAAATCTTCAGCTAAAAAAGCAGAAACTAAAAAATCTGAAAAACCAAAAATTCACGTTTCTAAATTAGATGCATCATTAGAAGACGTTGTTTCAGACAAATCTAAAAAAGTTGCAAAACTAGCTAAACAAAAAGAACCAATTGAAATTGTTGGTAAAACTGATGATAACGACTACGTACTTGCTGATGGAAAACAATTACCTAGAGAAGAAGTAGTTCGTGAAATCGATGAAGAAGTTAATGAATTCTTCGTAGGAAAAGAAACTAACTTATTAGTTACTGTTCACCCTAAAGAAGATATCGTTGATTACGTAAGAACAAAACCAAACAGCAAAGACAGTGATAACCTATCAAATTTAGAAGAAAAGGAGAGTAAAAAATAATGGCATCAGTAATAAACGAACTAAGAAATAAAACTAACGAGGAAATCGCTTCTTTAGTTTTTAAAATTAAAATCCAATTAATGCAATTACGTTTTGCTCAAGCTGCTGGTACGTTAGATAAACCAAATACTTTCAGTGAACTTCGTAGAGTTGTTGCTTTAGCTAAAACAGTATTGACTGAAAGAAACGCTAAAGTAACTTTTGGAGAACACGGAGCTACATTGTATGATAACAAAAACGGTACAGTTGTTTCTCTAAACGAACAATTCAACAAAGTGGTAAACGAAACTAACAGTGTAGCTAGTGAAGAAACACCAGTTGATAAAAAAGAAGCTAAAAAAGCAAAAAAAGAAAGCAAACTATTAGCTAAGAAAAAATTACAAGAAGCTAAAAAAGTTGGTTCACAAGTTGCCTACAAAAAAGCTGCTATTCGTAAAACTCAAGGAGGAGGTAAGTAGTTTGTAGTATTGTAATACTACAATAACACATATAATTTAATCATGGAAGCATTAGTAAGAAACACTCGTAAGAATTTCCAAGGAATCGTTACTTCAACAAAAATGACTAATACAATTACTGTAACTGTTGAAAGAAAATACGCTCACCCTCGTTATAAAAAATTAACAATTAAACATAAAAAATACCACGTACATGTTAATGATAACGAAGCTAAAGTTGGTGACTTTGTTTCTTTCACTGAAACTCGTCCTATTTCTAAAACAGTTAAATACCGTTTAGTAAGTATTATTACTAAATCAAAATAGTTTGTAGGATTAAAAATTTACCCTTTATAATTTTATTATGGAATTAAATCAAAACAAAGAACAAGAAAACACAACTCAAACTCCAAAGAAAAAAAAGTTATTAAGTAAACTTACTTTAACGATTATTTATCTTTCACTTTTACTAGTAATGCTAGTAGTAAGTGTTTTACTTGCTGCATTTTTACCAAATGCTTGATTCTTTATTCTAGGTATCGGCTTAGCAATTTGAGTTTTAGCTGTTGCTTTTTCAATTCTATGAATGGTAATTGATGCTAATAAATTAAAGCATAAAATATAAATATTTTATATTAGTATAAAAATTATTAATCATTAAACCAACCAAATATATAATATTGGTAAGGTTTTATAGCTCAGTCAGTAGAGCAACAGACTGAAAATCTGTGTGTCCGTGGTGCAATTCCGCGTAAAACCACCATTAAACATTATTAGATATAATACCCTCGTAGACAATGAAAAACAAAGCAATTATGGTTTGTGAAGAATGCTCTGCCAGAAATTATCGTTACGAAAAGAGTAAGAGTAACGATAAACGTCTAGAATTAAACAAATTCTGTCCGCATTGTAACAAAGTCACTAAACACAAAGAAACAAAATAAATTAAAATTATGGCTAAAAAAGAAAAACAAGTTAAAGCACCAAAAGTTAAAGATCCTGACAAAAGCTTTAAAAATGTCACACGTCGTTGATATTACGGTGTTGGTAAAGAATTTAACCGTATTACTTGAGGAACAAAAAAGAAAATGTTAGTTAACTTTATCGTTATTGCTGCAATAACTTTATTTTTAGCTCTAGTTTTCTTAGGAATCGATTACATATTTTTGAGTCTCTTGAAACCTCTATAAAAATACACTATATAATAACTTATAAATAATGGCAAAGAAAATTGATTGAAAATTAGAACCACGTTGATATATTTTAAATGTTATTGGTGGAAAAGAAAAAGCAATTATTAAAGAATTGAAAGAAAGAGTTAAAAACCACGACTATTCTGATTTAGTTGCAGAAGTTGTAGAATTAGAAGTTAATAAGAAAAACGAGAAAAAATTCTATTCTTTCGACGAATTACCAGTTAAAATTCAAAATCTTTTCAATGATCATACTGAAGCTGCTAATAAACAATTACAAGAAGCTGGATATGTAAAAAATAAAGATGGTTCTTACTCTCGTTTCTCAAAAGTAGTTGGTAATAAAACTCCTGGATACATTTACATCAAAATGGTATATGACCAAAACTTATGATACATCATCAGAAATACTTCTGGAGTTTTAGGATTCTTAGGTTCTTCTGGTAAAGGTGCTAAACCAAACCCAATTTCTGACAGCGAATTTAACAAAACAGCTGCTGGAACAATTGGTTATGAAAACTTAACTAAAGATGGTGAAGTTGAAGGACAAGAAAGCAAAAAAGTTGAAGAAGAACAATCATCTCAAGTTTACGATACTGATTTACAAGTTGGTCAAACAGTTCGTGTAATTAACGGTATGTGAAAAGGTGAATCTGGAGTAATTAAACTATTAGATAGTGCTAAAGGGTTAGCTAAAGTTGAAATTCATTTATTTGGTCGTGTACAAACAGTTGATGCTAAATACGATGATTTAATCCTAGACGTTTAATTTTTATTTAATCGTTTTATTTATCTTTTAGTTCTTTGTTTTTAACCTAACTTTTTATGGTTGGGATAAAACGATTCGAACGTTTGATGTCAGAGTCAGAATCTGAAGCCTTACCGCTTGGCGATATCCCAAAATGGTGACCCGTATCGGATTCAAACCGATGAATGTTGCCTTGAGAGGGCAATGTGTTAATCGCTTCACCAACGGGCCTTAAATATTATTATATGGTTATATAATATTGCTAATATGGACAGAGGATTAGCTGGCATTAAGCGATTTAATATATTTGCACCTAGCCGTAAAATTTTATCTAAAGCCAAAAAAATAGCAGAACAAATTGATGCTCTAAAAAAACAATATCGCGCCTTATCACACGAAGAATTAACTAACAAAACAACTGAATTTGTTGCTCGTTTACAAAAAGGTGTTTCTTTAGATAGTTTGATAGTAGAAGCTTTTGCTACTGTAAGAGAAGCTGTTTATCGTGTACACAAACTATTTGCTTTTAAAGTACAATTAATCGCTGCCGTTGTTTTGCATTATGGAGATTTTGCTGAGTTATATACCGGAGAAGGAAAAACATTAGTCTGTGTTATCGCTGCTTATTTAAATGCTTTAACTAAAAAAGGAGTACACGTAATTACTGTTAACGAATATCTAACTCAACGTGATGCTAAATTTTGTGCTGAATGTTTAAACCCATTAGGAATTACTGTGGGGTATAACTTATCTTCTTTTGATCAAGAACAAAAACGTAAAATGTTTGCTTGTGATATTACTTATACCACAAACTCAGAATTAGGGTTTGATTATCTAAGAGATAATATGGTGAGAAATTACGAAGATAAAGTTATTCGTACTTTAAACTATGCTATCGTGGATGAAGGTGATTCAGTATTAATTGATGAAGCAAGAACTCCTTTAATTATTTCTGGTCAACCAAAAAGAGATGTTAGTTTATATGTTGATGTTGATCGCTTTGTAAAAACATTAAAACCAGAAGATTATAAAAAAGATCCTGAATCTAATACTGCTTCTCTAACTGATTCAGGAGTAAAAAAAGCAGAAGAGTTTTTTAAAGTTAAAAACTTATATTCTGTAGAGAACTCAAACATTGTACATAAAATTAAAAACTCTTTAATGGCTAACTATATATTCCAACACGGAGTACAATATGTTGTTCAAAAAGATCAAATCTTATTGGTTGACCAATTTACTGGAAGAATTTTAGAAGGTCGAAGCTATAATGCTGGATTACAACAAGCTATTCAAGCAAAAGAATATGTTAAGATTGAACCAGAAAACATTACTGTAGCTACTGTTACTTACCAATCTTTCTTCCGTTTATACAAAAAACTTTCTGCTTGTAGTGGTACTGCTTTAACAGAAGAAGAAGAGTTTATGAGAATTTACAACATGGTAGTTGTTCCAGTACCAACTAACAAGCCAAACAAACGTGTTGATCACCCTGACTACATCTTTGCTAATAAAAATAGTAAATGACACCACGTATTAGCAGAAGTAGAAAGAGTACATAAAACTGGTCAACCAATTTTGATTGGTACTGGTTCAGTGGAAGATTCTGAAACTTTAGCTAACCTAATGTCTAACAAAGGATTAGTTTATGAAGTGTTAAATGCGAAGAATAATGCTAAAGAAGCAGAAATAGTAAAGAACGCAGGAAAGAAAGGTGCGATTACTATTTCTACTAACATGGCTGGACGTGGAACTGATATTAAACTAGACGATGAAGTTAAATCGTTAGGTGGTTTATACGTAATTGGTACAGAGAAAAATGAGTCTCGTCGTATTGATAACCAATTACGTGGACGTAGTGGACGTCAAGGAGATATTGGACAAACAAGATTCTTTATTTCTCTACAAGATGATATCTTCCGTCGTTTTGCCACCGATTTAATTGACAAAGCAGACCAAAAGATTAATAATGATCGTTATGACTCTTGATTCTTTAACAAAATGTTGGCAACAGCTCAGAAAAAAATCGAGTCATTAAACTTTGATGCTCGTAAACACTTGATCGATTACGATAGTGTATTAGCTTCACAAAGAGAATTAGTTTATAAACAACGTGATGAAATATTAGTTGCTAACGAAAACTTTGAAATGTTAAAGAATATGGCTAAAACAACTGCTAAAGAATTAGTAAGTTTAAATTTAAGTGAAAAAAATAAAATCTATGTTGATGAATTAAAAATTGCTGCTGTTTTAAATAAAGCTATTTTCTCAGCTGATATCATTAACCCAATATATTTTAAAAACAAAGAAGCCAATGAAGCTACAGCTATTATTTCTGAAATTATTAAAATGAGTATCGATATTCGTGTTGGTGAATTAAACCAAGATCAAATCCAAAAAATACTAAAAGATGTAATTTTACAAAACCTAGATTTCCAATGAACTAACCACTTGGATCGTATTATGAAATTAAGAGAAGGAGTAATGTTACGTTCTTTAGAACAACGTTCTCCATTAAACATTTATGTTGAAGAAGCTGATGCTAATTTTAACGAAATGAAATTAGCAATTGCTCGTAACTCTGTCGTTTCTTTCCACAGAATGTATATTCCAGGAATTTTAGGTAAAATAACTAAAGTATTATCTGAAGCTATCCCAGGAATTTTAAAGGATAGTGTATTGATGGAAAACGCTGAAAACAGTAATAAAACTATTGAAAAACTTTTAAATGCTCAACCAAATATAAAAATTAATTTGTTAGATAATTTACCAAAAGCTAATCCACAAACTGCACCTGCAAGTAATGAAGAAAAAGCTCCTGAAAATTCAAACAATTAATTACCGTAGGTAGTAAAGAAAAAAACCCATCTTTTTCTTTTTTACAATATAACTTACTTGATTATGAAAAACTTAAAATTAACTTTATCCACTCTGGCTGCAGGATTGGTAGGTGTATCTTCTATTGCTGCTCTTACCACTCTTACTAGTTGTAATGAAGGTGAGAAATGGGACACGGTGCTTTCTTCAAAAGATGAAGCTGATGCATATTTAGCGGCACATGTGCATAAAATTTCTAGTATTGCTAAGTCAGCTGCTAGTGCTACCGATTCAGATTTTCTAACAACTTTAAAAAATGGGATTAATACTCAAAATTTATTGAACGGTGCTGTATTAGCTTCTGAATTACTTCAAAGTGATTTTTCAATATTTTCTTTTCTTGCTAACGCTTCAACTACTTCTATTAAAGTATCTCTTAAAACATTAGCAGAAAACCAAATCAAAGTAAAATCTGAGTTAACTTTAACAACAGATGGTGATTCTGCAACACTAACTGCCTTACTTTCTTTAACACTTAACGAAGACCACACTGTTAGCGGTTCTAACAAAGTGGATGTATCTGCTTCCGCTGGTTCTCAAGTATTGAAGGACCAAACAATAAACAATTGAGTACTTTCTCGAAATTTAAATCAGCAAGGATTTGATCCAGCTACTTCTTACAACACTGTATTTTATGTTAAACCTGGTGCTGGTGCTACCTCAGAAGACAAGCTTGATTTACCTTTAAGCGGAAGAATGGACGCAACACACACTTCTAGTTGACAAGATACTGAAGGATTAACTTTTGCTACCGGAGGTTTGCCTGATGGTCCTAGCGAATCAACTCCTGGCAACGAAGGATATTTATCAAACCATTAAAAGGAAAACCTACTTTATATTGTGAAAAAATTAACTTTAACTGCCATTACAACAAGTTTGGGTGTTTTATCTTCTATTGCCGTACTTACTACTCTTACCAGCTGTAACGAAGAAGAGAAATTTGAAACTAAATTAACTCAGGATGAGTTTGGCGGTTATTTAGAAGACAATGTTCATAAAATAAGTGACAGTGAAGCTACCGCAAATAGTGCGGATGATCCTACTTTTCTAACAACTCTAAAGAACGGAATCAACGGCCAAAATTTATTAAATGCTTGTGTGTTTTCTATCCAAGATGGTTTGTGATTTTATGAAATATATGAGCCTATACTAAACAACGCACATGTCCTAACAAGTTCAGATAGTGAGATTGACTTAGTTACTATAAGCACTATTTACTTTAATACTCCTACAGAAAATCATATCAGAACTAAAATAGAACAAAACGACATTATGTCTTCTAGTTCTGGTAGTGTCGATATGAAACTATCACTAGTACTTGATTTAACAATTAATGAAGATAAAACAATTAGTGGTAGCTTAGCTATTACAGGTTCGCTAAATGGCAGAAAAAGTGTTAGCAAATCGAAAAATATAGATAAATGAGTTTTATCACAAAATAAGAAAGAAATATCGTATTCTGACAACATTAGTAATTCGTACTTTGTTAACATGATTACTTATGTGAAACCGGGTGTTTCTACACCAACTGAAGATGATGAGTTCTCTTTACAATTATCTGGAAAAATGAATGACAGTACTAGTACTAGCGTTCAAGATACTGAAGGATTAACATTTTATCGAACACAAGTTTAAATTTTTGTGTTCTGTTATTAGCTTTTATTCAAACTTTTTAAATCATCGCACAGTAATTTAAATTGCTTTAGATTACTAACTTTACATCCACTAGCTAATGGATGTCCACCACCACCGTATTTTTTAGCTATTTCATTAATTGGTTTAGTAGTAGAACGGATAGAACACTTTCAGCTGTTCAATTCTTTATCAAAGTAAGTAGAACAACAAATATCAATTCCTTTTATCTCTCTCATCAGATAAACAAAACCACCTTGGATAGGTAAATGATATTTTCTTTCAAAGTTTTTAGGAATGATAAGAAAAGCAAACTTATTCGCTTTATCTCATCTTATATACCTAAACAATTTGTTTTGGATTTTTAAATGATCAACGGAGTTGTAATAAATTGCTTCATAGATTTCTTGCTTATTTTTGATATTGGTATAGAGCCAAGAACCAATATCAAATGTTTCTTGAGAAGTACTTGGGTAATAAAAACGATTAGTATCGGTAAGAATACCTAAGTATAAAAATTTAGCAATATTATCTTCTATTTTATCAGGATAGTTTTCTTTTATCATTTTTCCAATGATTTGTGTAGCAGCTGCTGATTTATCATCAACATATTTGTAAGTAGTAAAATCTTCGATATCTGGATGATGATCGATTTTTATTGTTTCTTTACAAAATTGTTGTGCTCCGGTAAATACTCTTTTCTCATTATTACAATCTAAAACAATCCCTAGCGCTTCTTTAAAAATATTTTCGTCTTTATAGGAAGAAACTTCTAAAGAACTTTGAGATGCAAAGAAACCTTTTCTTTGTTCATCGGTTAAAGACTCTTCTCCTGCGATTTTCACTGTTTTGGATGGGTATAGCTTACTAATGAAGTTTTTAAGCCCTCAGCAGCTTCCTAATGCATCACAATCAGGAAGTTCGTGGAAGAATAAAAATATTTTGTCATAAGATTTAATTAATTCAAGAACTTCTTTGAGAGTAATTACTTTACTAACCATTATGCCAATAATTATATTGGGTTGGGAAATATCGGTGTTTGGAGGCAAAATATACGGTAAAACACGTACTATATAATTTAAGTAATATAACCAATGGAAAGTAAAAAAGATGCTGAAGAAAAATTACGATATTTACAAAGAAGATTAGTAGCAAACCAAACTAGCACTTATTCTTACTACACTAGAATTCCGGAAAAATCTCAAACCCCAAGAAATATGGATTTTTTTGAGGTTATTGAAAAAGCTCAAGTCGATCTCGGATCATTATTTTCTTGTGAGAAAGTACAAATTAGTCTCGGAGATATATTAGAAGACAATGAAGAATGCGGAAAAGCTAGGAAACTAGAAGATACCAAAGTGCGAGCAATTACTCCATGTAATGTACAAATAATTGAGTATGACAAACCTACTGCAAAAAACCCCAAGAAAAAGAAGATTCCTTTATTAGAGAAAATACGAATCGTTAGAGATAGAAATGAAGAATTTAAACACGAAAGAGGTGTTGATTGTTTGTATGTTGGTTATCCATACATAACAGGATTAGCTAGAAAAGGAGAAAAACTTACAACTGAATCGGTTACGAATTTATACCGAGCACCACTTCTTTTGTGAAAAGCAAAGATTTCTGATATCAACTCTTACACAGTTGAAATATCTTTAGAAAATCCGATTATTAACAATACCCTACTAACGCATGTTGCTGTAGCAAATAAAACTACAAAAGATATTTCTGATAATAGAGCGGTAGAATTTGGCAAAGAAAGATGAATTGAAAACGTTATTCAGATATATGAAAAAGCAGGTTTTAACTTTAATTACGAGGCTACCCGAGAGATAACTACCATACTTAGAAGTTTAGAAGTAACTAAATTTGAAAATGCTGCTTGTCCAAAGACTGAACTTGTTTATAAAACAGAAAGATTGAACGAAAAAATCGAAGCATTTTGTTGTTTAGGAATATTTCCTCAAGAAAACGATTCGTTAATCGAACTATATACAGATATGCTAGAGAATGGCGAAGGGATAGAATTTTGTCAAGAATTGGATAATAGGAGTCCTTCTCCATTTGAGGACGGAAACAAAACATTCCAAGAAAAAGAAATAAAACAAATAACTCCCTTGGACTATACACAAAAGTTAGCGATAAAAACCGCATTAGGTGAAAGTGTTGTTATTCAAGGACCACCAGGAACGGGTAAGTCACAAGTTATTGCCAACATAGTTGCTAATGCTATTTTTAATAACAAAACTGTGCTAATGGTTAGTGAAAAAAGTGCTGCTACCGAAGTATTGGAAAAACGTTTAAGTTATTTAAAAAATTTTGCTTTAAGTGTGTTTAGCGTTCATTCTCAAAATGAAAAAGAAATATTTTTAAACAAAGTTAAAGAATTAAAAAGACTTCTTAACTTAGGACAAGAATCTTTTGAATACGATAAAAGTCTCGATAACATTGTTGATGGAAAATTTACAGAACTAGGAGAATATTCGGATTTTAAAACAAAAAATGAAACTAAAGAGTATGTAGAGTTTTTAAAAAAATATGGAGGAAAAATTTCTACGTATAGAATTTGAGAACAAGACTTGTCACTAAATACCAATTTTAGTTCAAACGAGGAGTTTTGAAAAAACATCGATGAATGTTTAAAAATGGATGAAAATGTAAAATATTTTTCAACTGTAATGGACAAATTTAGTTTAATCTTGCCTGAGCTTGAAAAAATTCATCAAGTAGTAAATAGTTTTGAAATTCCAGAAATAAATAGAGAAAAAGAAAAAGTCTTATTTTTTCTTCGTAAACAGGTGAAACCGAACAAAGTTGGATTTTTTGGTGTAGCAAAAAACAAAAAATTCTATAAGAAAAATCCTTTTGTTTGTGATTTTCTTTTTAGTAATGAAAGTGAAATAAAAAACAAATTCAAATCATTTAACTTTAATGAATTCCGAATTTTTAGGGAAAAAGTCAAAAATCCAGAAATAATTCAACTGATAAATTTTGTTTCTAAATACAATAGGGAAAACTTTAATTACGACGAATTTTTAAATAGTTTAAAAATTTTAAATTTTGAAAAACAAAATGCTAATCAAATAAAATTCGGAGTAGAACAAAAATTTAGTACAACGGTTCAGGACATAAAAAACTTACTAAACCAAAAAACCGATAATGATGTTTCTTCTATCCTAAATTTAAAAAAAGAATTAATAAGAAGTATGTGCGAAAAAGATGATGAAATCATGAGCAAAATATCGAGGTTAATGACTTATGATAAAGGAACTAAAATTGATTTTTATAAAATATTAAAAGATCATAGAACAGCAATCAATGCATTATTTCCAATCGCTATTTCTAACCCAGACACAGCAGCTTTATTGTTTAAAAACAGAAAGTTTGATTATGTAATTATTGATGAAGCTTCACAGCTAACATTAGAACGCGCTATGCCTTTACTATATTTAGCAAAAACGATGGTGATTTCAGGAGATAAACAACAGATGCCACCTTACAATTATTTCAAAGCTGGATTAAAAGAAGAAATGGATGATGACGAAGAAGAAGATGAAGAAATAAATCATGATGTTCAAGAATCGGAATCATTGTTAGAATATATTGAAAAGAAAATACCTAATGTAATGTTGAAATATCATTACCGTTCGAGTAAAACTGAATTAATTCAATTTTCTAATGTTGCTTTTTACAATGGTGAACTAATTATTGCTAATTCTCCAAAAGATAAAGAAATAGGAATTGAATTGGTTGAAGTCAAAGAGGGAAAATGAGATAACCAAACTAACCGAGAAGAAGCGAAAGCGGTTGTAGAAAAAATAAAAGAAATAGTTAATGCTCCTAACCATGGCTCAATCGGAGTTATTACATTTAATGTTAAGCAAAAAGGACTAATAGAAGACATGCTTATTGAACTTGATGATTTACAAGTAAAAAAAGAAAGAAGTAGAAAAAAACCAAATGGTGAAGACGAATCACTGTTTATAAAAAATTTAGACAATGTTCAAGGAGACGAAAGAGATATTATTATCTTTTCTATTTCATACGGAAAAACTGCAAACGGAAAATTTTCTAACCAATTCGGAAACCTTAACAAAGATGGCGGAGAAAAACGTATGAATGTTGCTATCTCTCGTGCCAAAGAAAAAATATATGTTTTTAAATCTATCCCAAGTGGACAAATCAACAGGGATTTAGGGGATGGAAAAAAAGGAGTAAGGATATTTCATGATTATCTAGAATATGTTGAGCAACTAGAAAAAACTAAAGATATCAATTCTCCCGAAATAAAAGAAATATTTGACAGATATTTAAAAAATCCCAATGACTGAAAAAACGATCCTAGATATGACAGTCCTTTTGAGAAAGAAGTCTATGATATGCTAAACGAAAAAATAGATCAAGAAACTTACGAACTATACACTCAAGTTCCACAAGGTTCATATAGAATTGATTTAACGGTTAAAAACAAAAAGACAGGAAATTACATTTTAGCTATCGAGTGTGATGGTTTTTTATACCATAAAATAAATATGGATCAAAAAGAAAGAGATTTCTATCGTCAAAATTACTTAGAGGAAAGAGGATGAAAGTTTTACCGTATTGATTCATTAGATTGATTTAATCGAAAAGTTGATAAAAAAAACGATATCATTAACGAAATACTAAATGAGATATCTGGAAAATAAATAGCAGAGAGAATTTTTTCAAAAATCCAAACTAAAATAATCTAAAGCACTTATTTTCAAAAATTGAAAAAAAGTGCTTAAAAAAGCATCTTTTTTCACAAATTGAAAAAAAGTGCTATAATCAAAATATGCAATATTTTATTAAAAGACAAAGGTATTTAAATGATTTGATCGACACAATTGAGAAAGACTTTAT
>JAITFH010000031.1 GCA_031281465.1 Mycoplasmataceae bacterium
TTTAAGAAAGCGTAGAACGTACGACAAACGTACTTGTGGGGTTAGAATGGTTAAATAAGTGTTTTGGTATGGTTTCATAAGGGAGGTTTGAAGTTCTCCACTTTTGAGGGCCTAGTGTACATCTCTTAAATAAGAGAATACTTTCGATAAAATTATACCCTAACCCATAACCTATTTGAAAATTGGATGTATGAGGGGATATTTAAAAATTAAATAAATTCACTCGATACTCTAAAGAGCATCATTTATCTTTACGTAAATTTCGGTACTCAACTACCGTAAATTTCGGTACTCAACTACCGAATTTTACATATAATTTAGCCATGACTAAGATAAAATACATCAAAAGACATATAGAAAAAATCGTAAAAGAATGTATTGAAGAATACAAAGTTATTACCGTTATTGGACCTAGACAAGTTGGGAAAACTACAATGCTTAACGAAATCCTTGGAGAATCCAATAAATATACTTTTCTCACACTTGATGATTTAAAAATAAGAAACGAAGCACTGTATGATTATGATTTGTTTTTAGAAAAATACAAAACACCTTTATTTATCGATGAAATCCAAAAAGCACCAAACTTATTTGAACACATTAAATATATAGTTGATCAACAAGATGAACGTGGGCAATTTATATTAACTGGTAGTGAAAGTTTTGTACTGATGAAAGGTGTAAAAGAATCACTTTCTACTCGTAATGTATTGATAGATATGGTTAGTTTATCGAACTCAGAAATAGAAAATCGAACAAACTTCGCTTTTGTTCCTGATAAGTACAAAATGCTTGAAAGAAAGTGTAAACCACAAACACATTTACAAACATTTAAAAAAATCATCAATGGTTCTATGCCTAATTTAAATAACGGAACAACTACCAACACAAACCTATTTTATAGCACATATTGCTTTACTACGTTATTTAACGATATATATGATGATCGTGTAAAGATTAAAGATGTAAATAAGTTTTTGTTATTTCTTAAAGTTGTTGCTTCGTTAGTCGGACAAGAAGTTAATTTATCAAATATTGCAAAATTAACAAATTTGAATTACAAAACCGTTGTTGACTGACTTGATGCACTAATTGCTATGAATGTTATTTTTTTATTACACCCATACTCTAACAACTTATTAAAGAGAACAACAAAAATGGCTAAACTGTATTTTTATGATACAGGTATTCCGTGTTATTTAATGAATTACACTGATCCAGAAATTTTATGAAATAGTGAATATAGTGGACATATTTTTGAGTGTTATGCAATTAGTGAAATAGCTAAAGGGTATATTAATGATGGCAGAAGCATTCCTTTGTATTATGTACAATCGTATGATAAAAAAGAAATCGATTTAATAATCGAAGGAGAAGGTGGAATCGTCTATCCAATAGAAATAAAAAAATCAGTTACTCCGCAAGATAAACATTTTTCTAATATTGGAATCTTAAAACCATTAGGAAATAAAGTTGGTCCTATGACATTAATTTGTTGTGCTACAGAGTTTGGTATTTTAAAACAAAATGCTTATTATTTTCCGGTTCATTGGATATAAAATGAGATTTAACTAACAACATATCTCGTATTTTTTCCTTTGCCAACTGAAATAATTAACCTTTTTTCAACCATACTTTTTATTAGTGTCTTTGCTGCTCTTTCTTTTAGACTTACAACTTCTTGTATTTGTAATCTACTAGCGTAAGTATGAGTATGTAAAAAAGAAAGGACTTTGTTTTCGTTTTCTGATAAAGTTGTTTTACTATTATTCAGAAAATTATCATACTTACTTAAAAATGATTTTTGCTGTTTCAAGAAATAAGCAATTAAATAAGAGTAATCATATTTTGTTTCTCCAATAAAAACAGCATCAATATATTCGTTGCGAGTAACTTCGTCAACGATAAAAGGAATGATGTTATTTTCTAGACATTGTTTAAAACATATCATTCGTCCGGTTCTTCCGTTTCCATCTCTAAAAGGATGAATGGCTTCATATCTTATATGAAACTCCGAAACATCATCAATTAAAATATGTTTTCTAAATTCAAAGTCTTTTAATAAGTTATCCATTTCTTGATAGATACGATAATGAGGCAAAGCTTCAAATTTTCCTGCACTCATATTAGTTTTTCGATATTCTCCGGTTTCTTCGGGAATATTTTTGTGAGTATTGGAATCTTGCTTTAAAATAAATTGATATTTTTTAATTTCTTCATGAGTTAACTTTTTGTTTAAATTATTAAAAACATAATCAAACAGTTTTAAACAATTTAAGTTTTCAATAATATCATCTTCTTTAGCGGAACCCGATAAGTTTAGTTCTTCAATTGTTTCTCCTTTTTTAATTAGCGATAATTTGATGTGATCGGCATAAGAAACGGTAGAGCCTTCGATAGTACTAGAATGATATGTAAAATCTTGTCTAATTTTTTCATAGAACTCTTTATTTTCTTTTAAAAGTGTGAGTGTTCTTTTTACCATTAGTGATATCAATTATATCGCCTACTGCACCGAATGTGCACTGAATGTGCACTGAATGGAGAAAGGATAAAAACTAGTTGTGTTTAGGAATATAGAATTAAAACTCATCCGATAACAAAAAGTCTTTTAAATGAATACTTTTGATTCCGCCTTTAGTTTCTTGATATAGCTCATCTAATGTCACAACATATTTAGGAAAGCTATCCTTTATATCTGCTAATACATTAAATTCTCTATCAATTGTTTTAGCAGAATTAAACTCCTTACATACTTGGATATAAATTCTTTCTTGCGAGTTTTGTTTTTCTGCAACAAAGTCTATTTCTCGATTATCTCTTTCATTAAGTTTTCCAATATAGACTTTATACCCTCTTCTAATTAATTCATTAAAAACTATATTTTCTAGTATTCCTGGTAAATTAGTTTTTTGAAAATTACTTAAACTATATTGTAAAGAATGATCAGCTAAATAATATTTACAATTAGTTTCTAAAACTTTTTTGCCTTTAATATCATAACGTTGTACTTTTTTAATGATATAAATATTTTCCAAGTAAGTTAAATACTCTCCGATTTTTTCAATATTAACATTTTCTTTATTGTTACTACTTAGGAAACTGCTGATTTTCCTAAGTGAGAAAATATTACCAATATTGTTGTAAACGAATAATATCAAACGTTCAAGTAAAGAAATATTAGTTATTTTATATTGAGTAACTATATCTCCGATAGCTATAGAACGTTGCAAATCGTTTAGTAGGACAGAGATTTGGCTACTATCATATTCTGTTGTGGAGAAAATAGGAAACCCACCTATTTTGATGTACTCATTAATATCGCTAGGCGATTTAAAATTATTTTCTTTTCTGAAGTTAATGAATTCTTTGAAAGATAGAGTAGAGACTTCGAAAGAAACATAACGTCCAGATAGTAAAGAAGCGAATTGTCCATATAGTAATTTAGAATTAGAACCAGTGATGTAAATATCAGTATTTTCAAGTCTTAAAGAATTTACTGCTTTTTCTCAATTTTCTACATGTTGAATTTCATCTAGAAATACATAATATTTTTCTTTGTTAGTCATTAACTTTTTAATGTATGAGTTTAATTCAACATATGTTTTTAAATCATAAAATTCAGATGATTCAAAGTTAATGTAGATTATGTTGTTTTCTGTTGTTTTTTCTAAAATTTCTTTTTTAACTAATTTAAGTAGTTCTGATTTTCCACTACGACGGATACCAGTTATGGCCTTAACGTTTTTATCGTCAATAAATTTTCTTATTTTCCCTAAATATATGTCCCTTGGAAGTAATTTATACATATTTGTCAGTATTATAAGTACAAAAATGTAATTTTATACAGAAATGTCGTTAGTTTTCTGACAAAAATGTAATAGTTTTAGGCTTTAGAGAGTAAAAAATTATTAATAGGCTTTTCAAAATTGGGAAAATCCCAAAAATGAAAAGGGTAAAATACCTAGTTATTTTCCTAGATATATCATTTTTGAGTAAAAATAAACAAGTCTGTCAGAGGTGTATTACGAAATTTTGCATTTTTGTCAAAATTCCGTAATGACGAAAAAATAAAGTTAGAAACTGCTAGTTCGTTTTCTTTAGATAAATAGCTATTTGTGTTGTGTATTACGAAATTTTGCATTTTTGTCAAAATTCCGTAAAGACGCTAAAACACACTTGAAAAACTCTGCCTGTTTTATTTCATGGATATATCATTTTTGAGTGAAAATAAACAAGTCTGTCAGAGGTGTATTACGAAATTTTGCAATTTTGTCAAAATTCCGTAAAGTATGTATAATTTTTATATGAATAGAAAGGAAATAATTAGAACTAAATATTTAGAAAAACTCCTAAATTGGAACGAGGCAAGATTTATTAAAATTTTGACAGGAATTAGGGGAAGTGGTAAACTAACTATTTTAAACCAATATAAAGAGCTACTACAAAGAAAAAGGCAAGTAAGAGATGAACAATTTATCATCTATGATTTTAACGACGAAAAACTAGCAGAAGAAACTACTTGAGATACTTTAACAGAAAAAATCGAAGAAAAGTCTCTGGAAAATAGTGTCAATTATGTTTTCTTAAACCAAATCCAAGAAGTATGAGAATTTGAAAATTGTCTAATCACTTTATTTGAAAACAAAAAATACACTTACGATATTTATGTTACTAGTTCTGATGCAGAACTTTTATCTTCTCAACTTGCAACGCTCCTAACTGGTAGACATAAAGATTTCGGGATTTATCCATTGTCGTTTACCGAAATCCAAAACGAATTTAAACTATCAGAAGATAAGTTGTACTATAGATATTTGGTTTATGGTGGATTAGGACCAATCGCTTCATATTATGAGGATAGCGGAAACGACGAATACTTACAGCACGTTCTTAATTATTTATTTGACGATACCGTTGAAATCGATTTAATTAATAGATATAGACTAAACATTAAAAACCTAATGAGAGAAATTATCGAATATATCTACAACAATATTGGGGTTGTTGTCCCTACGATAAAACTCGAAAATTATTTGAACTTTGAACTAAAATATAAGATTACAGCTAAAACAATTGACAAATATTTAAATTGTGCATGTGAAGCTTTGGTACTTCATCGTGTAAATTACTATGATTTTAGTATTAAGAGAGTTTTAAAAACAACAGGTAAATATTACGCTGGAGATTTAGGTTTGCTAAGTGCTAAAATCGGATTTAATGAAAATAAAAACAAAGAATATAGATTAGAAAATCTCGTTCTCCTTCATTTATTAAGTTTAGGTTATGAAGTCAGCACGTTAAAAAACAGAGACGGTGGAGAAGTTGATTTTGTGTGTTTTAAAAACGAAAAAGTTATTTATATTCAAGTTACTTTAGAACTAAACGATGATAACTATGAAAGAGAAGTAGGAAACCTTTTGTCAATAAGAGATGCTTTTCCTAAGGTTGTGATTTACAAAACTTGTCTAGAAACTCATTTCGGAGACGGAGTTGTAAGAATAAATATTTTCGATTTCTTGAAAGAAGGTTTATCACCAAAACTTTTGTTTGACGACGCATATTAAAAAACTCATCTTTAAAATTATTAAAAAAACATAAAAATTTTATATTTTCCTTCCGGGAATTGAACATACAATCGGACTAATAAATATGATAATTTAAAGAAAAATGAGTTGTTTGTGACATTTTAATTATTACAAAATACTTAACGCTTGCACATTTTTAGTTCACCATTTCCCTAGATATAATCATAATCACAAAATGATTATCAATAACTCATTTCAATCAAAAACCAAATATATATATATATATACCTGAATAAGTAAATTTCACTCTTTATTTTCTCTTACTCAAGGAGTGCAACATGAGTAAGAAACCAAAATACAAATCTCGTAAAGAAATCATAAAAACAGAAAAAATAAGACTACTTTTAGTAACTATAGTTTTTGCAGCAGTTTGCTTGTTTACCGGATTAGCTTCTGCTTTTACTATGAAAAGTTGTAGCACAGAAGTAAGTACTAATAATACTGATACATCCGGAAATGGAGGTAACGAAGACGATACTCCAAGCCAAGTAACGGATCAAGAAAATACTCTGAGTATTTCTACTGTGCTAAATGTTGAAAAATCTGTAAATGAAAGTGTCGATGTTTCACCAACCGTATATTTAGATAACGAACCATTAACACAAACTAGTTTAGGAGAAAATGCTAAACTAGAATTTGAACTAATTGGAAGTTTACCAGACGAATTAATATTTTCAAAAGTTAATGGTTCGATAACTGGAACGAGTACACAAATTTTCCATTCACAAAGTTTTCACATTCTTGCTTTATACTATAAAGACAAAACAAAAAACAGTTGCTTAAAAGTAAGCACTAACGAATTTACACTTCAAATATATGGAATAGAATTTGGAAATACAATTGAAAATATTGCTACACTTTATGATGAAGAACAGATTAGTTCATCAACTCCTAAAATTTTGTTTAAAAACCAAATTCTTTCTTCACTAGAAAATATTGAATATAGTTTAGTCCAAGGAAGTGACACAATTTCTGGTTTATCTTTAGTAAATGGTGTTGTCACAGGAACGCCAACTACAGTAACCGCTGAACCAGCGGTATTTCAAATTCAAGCATCTTATCAAAATTTCACAGTTCTATCTAACGAATTTAAAATAAAAGTAAGTCCTAATCCTAAAAAAGATGTACATGTAGAAGGTATTAACTCTATCATTACTCAGCAAGATCAGGGAAGTACAGACTACAAATGAATTGAACCTCAAGTTGTTGTAAGTTCTGGAAACGCTTCTGACTATACCGTAAGCTACGAATTAGTCGGAGATAGTTTAGAAGGCACTGGATTAACTTTTAATCAAAGTACTGGAACTATTACTGGAAAAGCTACAGGACTAATAAATAAAGGATATACATTAGTTGCTACTATTAGTGGAGCATATACTGCTAC
Organism: Mycoplasmataceae bacterium; assembly: GCA_031281465.1. Lineage (GTDB taxonomy): Bacteria > Bacillota_I > Bacilli_A > Mycoplasmatales > Mycoplasmoidaceae > Malacoplasma_A. Next base: position 6,973 of record JAITFH010000031.1, read on the forward strand.
AATCTCCACTAATTTCTTAATTAGCATTACACCATTCACTTTTGAACTTAACCCAATTGGTTCATTAGAAACTGAAGTAAATGGAAAATCGTTTGATATTAGTTTTGAACTTAAAGTCAATGGTGTGAAAATAAAAGAATATGGTTTGGAACCAAAAGAAGGCCCAGCATATTTTCACCTTCCTTTAGGTGTTGATTATTCGTCAGATACAAGAAAAATAACTGGAACTCCTACATCTACTTTTGACGAGAAAGAAAAAGAGTATCTAGTAACTTTCGTTGTTACTGTCGATCAACTTACTCCTAGAGAAATAACTATAAACTTAAAAGTTATTAATGTTTTAACTATTGACTATAAAACAAACTTGTCAGCTGACAACCCTGCCAATGTTGTTAAAAATCCGTCAACTAATGAACAAATAATTTCTTTAAGGAAGTCGTGAATTAGATTTGCCAATCCGACAATAAATTATGTGCCAGAAGTTAAATTAAATTATTCAGACGCTGAAAAGGATGATATACATGTTTTGACTTATACCGTAACTCCCTTTTCTGAACAGCTAGCATCGATAAACGAAAATGCAACAGATGTAGCAAAAATTTTTGTTGATAAGGTTTTTAATTTTAATTCCGTTAATGGTGTATTTTCTATAGATTTAGGTTGAGATAGCATTAGTAACGAAATGCTACAAGAATTGTATAGTTTAACGGAGTTTACGGTTGAAGTAAAATATGAAATTCTTGAAGATGTAACAACAGCTGCGGTTGAGACTTATTCAGCTGAATGCAAAATTAAATTAATTTGGATGGATGATTTATCTATATTATGAAATATAGAAAATTCGAATAGTATTTTAAATTCGGTTAGTATTAATGAAATAAGCACACTTCCAACACCACAAAGCAACATGGCCTATAAATACCAATCTGATGTTGATTTTATCACAAACAGATGCTACGAGAGCAACCAAATCGTTTGAAATATGAAAAATAGTTTGTGTTTTTCTAATTTGCTTATTTTATCCCAAAACAAATGAAAAAAAATCACAGACTTAGAGAACACACAAAGGGTGAGAATTGTTAACAGCAGCATTTTGAATATAGAACCGGAAAATGGATGAGTTAGTTTAAAGGAATGCGATTTTTTGTTATTTTCATCATGTTTGAGTTCAGTCGTTGGTCAACCTCTTACATTCTACTTGAGGTACGAACAGCTTGTGGATGCAAAAGAGGATATTTGAGTTACTATCTCAGATGTTATTTTGTTGATAAATGTAAATTACGTTACCACTGCTACTTAGCATTGAATAGCACGATTTCACCATCCTAACTTTATCTATTTTAATTAAAAACGTGTATAGTATCCAACCTCAAACAAAATTCCCTAGTCCGCTACCATATTTTGGCACATAACTTCCATAACACGCAATTTTTAAGGACTAAATACTTAGAAGAATTAAATAAATGAAAAGATGAACGAACTCCTAACGAACAAATCTAACAGTATGTTTTATGGTTTTTATTTCCTAATCACATAACCTGTTAAGTCTGGTTTTTTATCAGTTTTTCCTAAACAATAATGTATTAAAGAAGTAGGGAAATCAGGTAGAAGAAATTGTCCACCACATCCCCTGCATGTATCAATTTTTTTTCGTTTCACATTTTCAGGGAGAGCGGCAGGTATAATCTTTAAAGGCATAAATGACGAATCATCGTATAAGTCAGTTCTGTATCATTTTGAATCATTTTCTTTATATGAATCCACTGCTTTTGGATGGTAAATGTATTTTGGACATGTCCAATAAGCTCCTAATATTTTTGCACCTTTTGGAATATCGTAATCTCCGAATATATCTTGCATATGGATTTCTTTCTTTTCTTTGTAAAGTTCGTAATCTGTTTTATACTTAATAAAATTTTCTTTGCCCTCACGTGTTATTGTTTTTTCGATAAAAAAAACTTTTTTAAATCTAGGCTGCTTTTTCATAAAAGGAAACTCTTTGATTCGCTTTTTAAATAGAATTAATGAATTTTTCCTACCCTTTACAAAATTATCTGGAGGTAAAGGAATATTTCGTTGTTCTTCTAACGATTTTTTCTCTTCTTCAGAAATTTCAGCAACAAAAGATCTAGGTTTGTGATTTTCGTCTGGTCCGATAGTAATTATCTTCATAATTGGTATTATAGTTTAACCGAAAATTGGATCTTAGGTTGGGTTAGGTTGAGCCCAATCTAATTTATTGAATAAATGTAATTTTAGTGCCTGTTTAGAATTCTCTTTTACAAAGTAAAAATACTGCCTTCGCTAGTACAGTTATGGTAAATACTTTGCTCCTAAAACCATTAACTATCCAAAGAAATTGAAATTTGGGAGAATCTTCCCAAAAATAGCACATTTTTTACCCCATTTACGGTGGTAAAATAGTACACAACTATACCGATGTTAGTAAAGTTTGTGCTCGTTTTACAGAGCTAAACAGTTTAATGAATTCTTTAAAAGACTCAAAGTTTACAAAATAGTGCCAAAATCCCCCACTCCACACCCATATTTTGGCATATAACTTCCATAACATGCAATTTTTAAGGACAAAATACTTAGAAAAATTAAATAAATGAAAAGACGAACATTTCATTAAAGTAATAACTGGTGTTAGATATTGTGGTAAAACATCAATCCTAAACCAATTCATACAACAATTAAAAGATGAAGGAACCTTTAACGAACAAATTCAACAATATGACTTCAACATATTAGATGCAGATAAATATGGTTGAGAAAAACTAAAAAAACTAATAATCAAAAATTCAATCGCTTCTAAAACCAACTATATTTTCTTAGATGAAATACAAGAAGTAAAAAACTTTGAGAAATGTGTGATAGCTCTTTTTGAAGATAAAACTATTAAGTTTGATATTTATGTTACTGGTTCCAACTCTACAATGTTTTCGTCTTCTATGGCAACAAAATTTACAGGTAGACATATTGAAATAAAAGTCTTTCCTCTTTCTTTTTCAGAGTTTTATAAATGTGTTAAAACAATAGATAGTACCAAAGAAAAAATGGAAATCTTTTGAAATTATGTTAAATATGGGGGTTTACCCATAATCTTAAATTTTCTAGATTCTGAAGAAAAAACAAAGATAGCTTTAGCTAAAGTGCTACAAGATTGTATAGAAACAGACATCTATAAAAGACACAATATTAAAACAGAAAACTTTTTAAAAATATCAAACTATATGTTTTTACAAATAGCTCAACCATTTTCAGCTACTAATGTACAAAACTTTTTAAAATCTAATAATAGTGATGATATTGACTACAAAACTATTATGAGATACATTGGTTGGTTAATGGAAGCAAACTTACTTTATGAGTGCGAGTTTGCTTTAACCAAAACAAAAGATGTATTAAAAACTAATGCAAAATATTATTCAGTTGATACAGGTTTAAGAAATAGTGCTTCTCGATGAACAAATATTAATCGTGGATACCAAATAGAAAATATTGTATTTTTAGAACTATTAAGAAATGGATACGAAGTCAATGTAGGAAGACTATGAGATAATCGTGAGATTGATTTCATAGCTTCTAAAAATGATGAAACACTTTATATCCAAGTAACTGAAAAAATTGATTGAGATAAAGAAACGCCTAACTATAAACGAGAAATAGGGAATTTAGAATCAATAAGAAATAGTCATCCAAAAATAGTGCTTTCAGTTTATGATGAAACAACTGTTTTAAACAGTGGAGTTAAAGTAATAAATTTGTTTGAGTGATTGATGAAGTAAGATTAAACTAACTCTTATTTAAAACTTCTAATACACGTTTCAAAACTTCAGAATTAGAACAAGCTAAAAACTGGTGGTTAAAGTTATCAAAAACTATTTTATTACCTTGTCAATCAGTAACTGTTCCTCCTGTTCCTTCAATAATCGGAATAAGCGCAGCAATGTCATATATTTGTAAATCAGATTCACAAACTATATCTATTTGTCCTATAGCTAACAAACCATATAAATAAGCATCTCCACCCCAGTTTTTAGTAGTACATATTTTGGTTAGTTTTTTAAACAAACCAAATTCTTCTTCATTAAACATCAGAGGAGTAGTAGCACATATTCTTAAATTTTGTAAAGAATCGGATGTTTTACAAACTTGATTATTAAACAGAGTTTTCATTCCTTCTCCTCCAATTCATCTCTCGTTACTGATTGGTTGGTTAATCAATCCGAGATAAGGTTTGTTATTCTTTAACAAACCAATTAGTGTACAGAATGTTGGTTTACCACAAACAAACGCACTAGTACCATCGATTGGATCTATTACTCATGTGTAAATAGATTTAGTTTTAATGTTTTCAGTTTCTTCTCCTACAAAGTTGTGATCTGGAAATACTTTTAGTATTTCTTCCTTAATTGTTTTTTCTACTAGCTGATCGACTTCGGTTACAGTATTGGAAGGAATATCTCCTTTAGAAGAAGTTAAGAAAACTTGACGAAATTTACTTCTTAAAATATCTCCAGAGATATCAGCTAGTTTATTCATTAGTTCGATAAACTTTTCCATTATTTCTTCATCCTTTCTCTCAATACTTGAGTGACGTTATTAAAATCAACTTTAGTAGCATAAAGTAGAACTAATAAGTGATAAACTAAATCAGCTGATTCGTTAGCTATTTCTAGTTTATCACCATATAAACCAGCTAAAGCGACTTCTACTCCTTCTTCACCAACTTTTTGTGAAATTCTTTTCACCCCTTCTTTTAATAAAGATTTGGTATAACTTTTCTCACAATCGCTTTTATCCCTATTAGCAATTGTTTTATTCAGTTCTCCTAAAATTTGTAAAGAGTAATCTTTATTCATACGGAAACAACTAGTTGTTCCGGTATGACAAGTAGGACCAACAGGATTGGCTAAAACAAGAATTGCATCTTGATCACAATCTAACCCTCAATCTTCTAAAAATAAATAGTTCCCGCTAGTTGCTCCTTTTGTTCATAATTCTTGTCTTTGACGACTAAAGAAAGTTACCTTACCGGTTTCAATAGTTTTGGTTAATGAATCTTCATTCATATACCCTAACATTAAAACCTGTCCGGTTAGATAGTCTTGAATAATACAAGGGACTAAACCATCACTATATTTTTTAAAATTTACTTCTTTTATTTTGTTTAACATTTTACTTTTACTCCTTTTTTATTTAATTGTTCTTTTAGATTTTTAATATTGATGATATTTTTATGGAAAACTGAAGCAGCTAATGCCCCAGTTGCTTTGGTTAATTTAAAGACATTTTCAAAGTCTTTAATTTCTCCTGCTCCGCCAGAAGCAATAACTGGAATAGAAACAGCTTCACTTATCAATTTAACTTGTTTTAAATCATATCCTTTTCTAACCCCATCTTGGTTCATACAGTTGAGAGTTATCTCTCCTGCTCCTAACTCACAAACTTGTTTAGCTCAATCTAGTGTTTTAATCCCAGTATTTTTAGTAAGTTTAGCTTCTCCTGTGTGCTGGTATACATAATACTCGCCATCTTTTTCATAACTATCAATTCCGATTACTACACATTGTTTGCCAAATCTTTGAGCAAGTTTTTTGATTAACGATGGGTTTTGGATAGCTGCGGAATTAATCGATACTTTATCCGCTCCATTAGCTAAAACAATTTTAGCATCCTGAACGGTTTTAATTCCTCCAGCTACACAAAAAGGAATGTTAATTAATTCAGCAATCTTTTTAACCCATTGTTTGCTAACTACCCGGTTTTCTATGCTAGCAGTAATGTCATAGAATACTAGCTCATCAGCTCCATCGTTGGTATATTTTAAAGCTAAGTTTAAAATATCCCCAACTATTTCGTGATTAACAAATTGTACTCCTTTAATTACTTTATTGTTTTTTACGTCCAGACAAGGGATGATACGTTTCTTTAACATTTTAATGCCTCCTTTAAATCTATTTTCTTTTCGTAAAGTGCTTTACCAATAATTGCTCCATCAATATTAGCTTTTTCTAATTTATTGATGTCTGTGTAACTGCTAATTCCACCAGAAGCTTGAAGTTGTAATTGCGGGTATAAAGATTTAAGTGTAACATAAAGCTTTTGGTTACATCCTTTACTCATCCCGTCCAGACTAATGTCAGTACACAAAACATTAATTAGCTGAGGGTATAGTTTGATAATATCAGCAAAAGTAAAGTTAGTGATATTTTTTCATCCATTAATAGCGACATATTGAGTGGAATCTTTTTGTTTTAAGTCCAAAGCTAAAACAATCTTATTAGCTCCATATTTTTCTATTATAGTTTGTACCGTTTGTGGTTCTTTGATAGCCAAAGAACCAATCACTACTCGGTTAATACCAATTGCTAATAGTTTATCCACATCCTCGATGGTACGAATACCTCCGCCAACTTGGATTATGCCTTTAAAAACTTTACGAATCTTTTTTAATAAATATAGATTGTCAATTCTTCCCGACTGAGCTGCATCTAAATTTACGATGTGTAAAAACTTAGCTCCAGCATTCTGATATAGCTTAGCTATATTAATAGGATTAGAAGAATACTGTTTAACTTTAGTAAAATCTCCTTGTTGTAATCGCACACATTGAGCGTTTAACAAATCGATGGATGGGATAATATTTATCTTTCTAATTCCAAAGAAATTTTTGAGAAATTGTTCTCCAACACTTCCAGATTTTTCTGGGTGGAATTGAACTCCTACAAAATTATCTTTTTGGATAATTGAAGAAAATTCAATGCCATAGTTAGTTGTAGCTAATGTATATTTAGCACTTACATCGGCTGCATAGCTGTGAACATAATAAAAGTTATCTGATTTTTTGATGTTTTTAAACAAAGAGTTTTTGTTTAAACTACTAAAATTATTTCACCCCATGTGTGGACAAACTAATTTAGTTTTAAGTGCTCTTACTTTTAAAGGTATGACGTTTAAACATTTAGTAGAACTTTCTTCACTGCTCGTACAAAGTAATTGCATCCCTAAACAAATACCAAGAACTGGTTGTTTAAGATTTTTAATTGCTTCTACTAAATTTAGTTTTATTAGTTTATCCATCGCATATTTAGCTTCTCCGACTCCTGGAAGGATAACTCAATCTGCTTTTTGGATAACCTCAGCTTTATTGGTTAATCTATACTCAACCCCTAATCTCTTGAGAGAAGAAATTAGAGAAGTATAGTTCGCACCAGTAGCTTTGATAATGGCAACATATTTCATAACTATTACATTACTCCTTTCGTAGACATTAGTTGATCAGAAGTTATTTTTATGGCATCTTTTAAGGTTTTAGCAAAACATTTAAAAATAACTTCGATAATGTGGTGAGAATTTTCTCCTTCGACACTAATGTTTAATGTAGCATTTAAATTTTTAGCAATGGAGTCAAAAAAGTGAAATACCATATCCGAAGGAAAAGCACCAACTTTAGCTTGTGGTATTTTACCATTAAAAGTAAAGAATGCTCGATCACAGATATCGATAGACACGGCAGCTTTTGCTTCGTCCATTACTAAAGTATTGGAAGCATAACGTTCGATACCTACTTTATTGCCTAGTGCTTTTTTTAGACATTGTCCAAATAAAATACCAGTATCTTCAATTAAGTGGTGCTCATCAACTTCTATATCACCTTTAGCGAGAATATTTAAAGATATACCACTGTGCTTTTTTATTTGATCTAACATGTGATCGAAAAAACCAACTCCCGTGTTTATTTGTCCTTTACTTTTATTGTCAAGAATTGTCTCTACAAATATTTGTGTTTCTTTGGTAATTCTAGAACATTCAACTTTACGAATATTAGAAACCATATTCTTATCTTTTAAAGCTGATAAAAGGATAGAGTTTTGTTCTTGATTACCTACAGAAATCCTAATACAGTTTTTAACACTTTTACTTTTGTTTTTAATAGCTATGTTATAAACAGATAGTTTTTGCACGATTTCATCCGGATTATCTACTTCTAACAAAATAAAATTTGTAGATGAAGAAAAGACTTTTTTAACAAAAGGAAGTTTAGCAAGTTCTTTTGTTAACATTTCTCTTTGTTCAATCAGTTCTTTAATTTTTAGTTGGTAATAACAAATTCCTAATGGTGATAATGCTTTATCGACAATGTCGATACAAGGAGCAGGAAGCGGATAAGGAGCTAGTGATTTTAATAAACATTTGATTATTTCACGGTTTCCAATTGTTATTCCAACTCTTACTCCGGCTAAAGCGTAAGCTTTGGATAAAGTTTTTAGAACCACTATGTTAGGATAATCTTTAATTAGGGTTGTAGCAGATACGGACGAGGAAAATTCTAAATAAGCTTCATCCACAACAATAATAGCTTCATCTAATTTTTTCTTAGCAAATTTCATGATATCTTTTAGAGGAATAATATTCCCTATCGGATTTCCTGGAGAACATAAAAAGAAAACATTAGTTTTAACTTTTGCTAGTTTAACTCAATCTGGCTGCCAATTGGTTTTCTTTAAAGGGATATCTACTACTTTCACTCCATCAATAATCGAAGAACATTGATAAGAATCAAAAGTGGGAGAAGTAATAGTAATAGCTGATTTATATGGAGTGGCAAAAGTATCAACTATTAATTGAATCGATTCATCCCCTCCTCTAGTAATTAATATCTCATCCTGGTTTACTTGAAAGATTTCGCTGAATCTTTTAAGTAAAGAACGCGGTTGAGTTTCTGGATAAAAATTGTAAGCTTGGGTACAACCATAAGGTTTATAAGGAGCTTCATTTAAATCCAGATTAATCCTTTGTGGATCATTATTCCTTAGGTAAGAATAAGGTTCGACATTGGTAAGTTGTTTTTTTAGTATTTTTTGTAATAGTTTCATTATTTTTTCTCCTTTTGGTTTTTGATTTGTTCACATCTGATGAGAACGGATTGTTTATGTGCATCTAAACTTTCTAAATCAGCTAGTGTAGCGGTAGCATTTTTCATATCTAATATCCCAGCTTTGGTGATATTAGAAAAAGTGATAGATTTCATAAATGCTTCTGTGCATAACCCACTGTAGCATTTAGCATATTGGTTAGTAGGAAGAACGTGGTTAGTTCCACTAACATAATCTCCTAAAGCTTCAGAAGAATAATTACCTAGAAAAACCGAACCAGCATTAACTACTTTGGTTTTCCAGTATTGTGGTTTAACCACTTCTAACATTAAGTGTTCTGGAGCGTAATCGTTAGCAATGTCTAAAGCTTGAGCGATATCTTTAACAACTACCAAATCTATTTTGTTTTGACTAATAAATGTTTGAGATTGTGCTGAAAGATTTGGTATTTGTTCTTTTAGATTTTTCTCCACTTCTTTAGCTAGTTTGAGTGAATTAGTCAACAATATTCCTCTTCCGCCAATGTGTTCTGTTTGAGCTAATAAATCAGCTGCTACAAAAGAAGGATTAGCTGAACTATCAGCTACTACCATAACTTCGCTAGGACCTGCTGGCATATCGATAGCTAAACCAGGAACATTTTGTCCAAGCTGTTTTTTAGCTTCGGTAACTCATTGGTTTCCAGGACCAAAGATTTTATTAACTTTTGGTACTCCACCAATACCATATCCCATAGCACATATTGCTTGCACACCACCAATCTTGAATATTTTATTTATCCCAACCAATTTAGCTGCATATAAAATAGCCTGGTTTATGTTTCCATCTTTATCTGTTGGAGTACACATTACGACATTTTTACACTTAGCTATTTGTGCTAAAGTACCTGTCATTAGAATAGTTGAAACTAATGGACATGTACCACCAGGAATATATAAACCTACATTGGTAATGGGAACATAAACTTTTTCTAGTGTTTTAAATTTGTTTTTAATTACTACTTTTTTTGGAACTTGTTTTCCATAAAATTGTTTGATATTGTTATAAGCATATTTTATCGAACGTTTTTGTATAGCTGAAATTTTATTTCCTTCTGTCATTTCTAATTCTGAAACTAAGAAAGTTTTAGAATTATTTCCAAACATCTTTTCGTATTTAAACAAAGCTTTTTCACCATCGGTAGAAATCTCATTAATCATTTCTTTGACTTTAGATTCTACCTTTTGACTTTCGTTGTCTTCTAAACTCCTAGTTAATAATTTGACTTTTTCGTTAGGTGTCAATTTGCTTCAAATTACTATTTGCATAATTCCTCCTTAAAGTTTTTGTTTTTAATTAGAACCGGATAAACATCTTTGATTTTTATATTTTCAAATAATCCATTTTCTTTTAGAGTTTGACCCGAAGAAACTAAGTCACAAATAACATCGGCATAACCAATGTTGACTGCTAGTTCTACTGAGCCAGAAAGAACAACTACTTTAGCTTTAATCTTATTTGACTTTAACCAGTTTTTTACTATGTTGGGGAAAGAAGTGGCAATAGTTTTGTTCTTTAAATCGGATAAGGATAAGTTTTTAAATGGAGAAGCGATTGATAAACGACAAGCACTTTGTGCAAATTGTTCAACAATCTGAATGTTGGTTTTCTTTTTTGTTAGCTGGTATTCTGTTAACACATCATTGCCTACAATACCGCAATCAGCGATATTGGAGTTAACGATATTAGGAATATCATCATCACGAAGTAAGAATATTTGGTTATTACCGGAGTTGATAACCAAATCACGTTTTATTTCGGATGGTAAATTGATTTGTTGGGTTTTTAGGAAGTTTGATGAAACGTCGTTTAGACGTCCTTTTTTTTGTATTGCGATTTTCATATTATTTTTTGTGCCATTTTTGTTTTCATGGCTCTAAAATGATGCGAAAATTGAGCCTTACTTAGTGATGTGATGTAGGCTATGATGCAATGCAACATTAGATAAAACAACTGTAAATACTATTTTCATAATTGTCACTATTATATGCAAACAATTTTGAAAACCGGGGAAAAATATTGTCCTACGGGGTAGTGAATTTTGGATTGTTTTAGTGTGATTAATAGAGCAAATAAAGTTGGTGAATGTAGAAAAATTAAGTCAAAATTGCTGGTTATACGATTTGTTATTTCGGTATTTTGGCGTTTGTTAAATCGGTGTTTTGGTGTTTGTCATTTCAGCATTATAATCAAAACATGAATGAAAAAAAGGTGGAAATAGTTAAGAAAAATTATCTTCCACGATTAACTGATATTACATTGGAAAAAATGCTAAATATATCAAAAGCTGTTTTGATTGAAGGTCCTAAATGATGTGGCAAAACATGAACAGGTATTTTTTATAGTTCGTCTTGGGTTGATTTTTCGGACACCAAAACTAGAAATTCAAACATTTCTCTTGCAAAGATAGAACCAGAAACATTACTTAGCTCACCATATCCCAAATTAATCGATGAATGACAAGAATATCAACCGATTTGAGATGATATTCGTTCAATGGTAAATTTTAGTCAAGAAAAAGGATATTTTATATTAACTGGTTCTGTTTCTCCTAAAAAGAAGGAACATTCACACAGTGGCGCCGGGAGAATTGAACGAATGAAAATGTTTCCAATGACTATAAATGAATCAGAAAAAACCGAATGTGTTTTTAGTTTAGGACAAATGTTTTTAGGCGATAGTGAAACTGAATGTAAATATAAAATTAAAGCCACAAAATTTAAACTAAAAGATTTGATAACATTTGTAATTCGGGGAGGATGACCGGAAAATATAGGTTTTGAAATTGAAGAAGCTTTGATAAAAAACAAAGGTTATATTGATTCAATTTCTACTGAAGGTATTTTAAAACAAAGCGGAGTACGAATGGATAAGGAAAAATTTAACTGTCTAATAAAATCAATTGGTAGGAATATATCTACTTGTGCTGCTTACTCTACTATCCACAACGATGTTAATAGTGTGTATCGCAAAGGAATTAATGACAAAACATTTGCTAAATATCTACAAACATTAAAAGATATGTTTCTTTTTGTTGAATTAAACGCTTTTCAACCAAATCTTAGAAGCAAAACTAGACTTCAATCAGTTACAAAAAAGATCTTAATAGATCCTTCTTTAGCTTGTGCTGCTTTGAATTTAACATATGAAAAATTCCTTAACGATTTAAATTTTTTCGGATTCTTTTTTGAAAATCTAGTATTAAGAGATTTGCTTGTATACGCTAGTGTTTTAAGAGGACAATTGTTTCATTACCGTGATAATTCTGGATTAGAAGTTGATTGTATTTTGGAATTAGATAGTGGAGAATATGCTGCAATAGAGATTAAAACAGGAAATGACAAAATAGATGAAGCTATTAAACATATCAAACTTTTTAAACAAAAAATGGTAAATGGTGGATTTAAAGAACCAAAAGCTTCTCTTATTATTGTGGGAACCGGAGCTTTTCTACATAAAGAAGAAGGTATTTGAATTGTACCATTAGAATTTTTAACTATTTAACATATTCAATCGATAATTGCTATATGTATAAAATACATATGTATAGAAAAAAGCAATTTTTTTTTTTTTTATACTTATAACATACTTATACATAAGTATAGTAATCTTAAGCTATATTTATGATTTTTTGAGAGATGGAACAAAACAATGCTGCTAATACCAAAAACACCAAACAAGTGAAAAATCTTAACTTTTTGTGGTGTTTGGTAGGGTTACTTGTTGGTAGTGGAATTATCGGTGTAGCTATTTGACAATTAAGTCAATGTAGTGTAATAACTAAAAACCCATCCAAAAAATCAGATTATGTTATTGATAAAAAACATGATACCACTGCTACAGGTTTTTTAGCTCAACCACAAGATGAAATAGTTTTAGAAGTTAAAAGCAAAACTGGTAAAACTATTCCTTCCGAATCTATAAAATGATGATACGATACAAGTGCTATAGATTTAAACAAATTTTCATTCACTACAACAAACGAAAAAACTTTAGCAATAGATGTTGTTTCTAACACTATCATTACTACGAGTTCAACAATTAATGTTGTAGCAATAATTGAGGATGAAACCGAAGAAACCGTAAATGCAAATGTTTATGTAGGAAGTTTAGCGCTTTTTCCAACACCAGTTAATGACAGCGTTTTCACTTTTGGAAACGATGGCGGTGGGACAAATGATACGATTACAGGATTTAGTCCAGCAATAGTTGCTAATCCTGATTTGTTAAAAAAATACAACTCTTTAGATTTTACACCGGAAAATTCAAACATAAAATATGTAAGTAGTGATTTCGTATTCCCTGAAGGTACTTTTGACGATTGAAATCTTTTGGAAATAAATTTTGGAAATCTAACTTATTTACCAAACGATGATGGACGATCGGGAAACGAACTTTTTGCAGGATGTGATTTGCATACGGTTTTAAAAATAGATTATAGTACTTCAGTTTGAGCTACTGAAGAAACATCATCTTCAGCTTCACATACTTTTGATGGAGCTAATTTATCAAGCTTAAAAGAAATAGATTTAGATGAAGCAACATTCGCTTGCGAGGGAATGACAGAAGATGATAATGGATTAATTTGTACAGCTGACTCTACTTTTGCTAATGCAATTTTATCGAATCTAAATAAATTAAGTTTGAATGACACGGTGTTTGCTAGCACAGGTATGACAGGAGACGGAACCGTACATACTGCTTACAAAACATTTTACAACGCTGATTTAACATCTTTAGAAACTTTAGATTTATCTAATTCAGTTTTTGCTGCTAGTGAAATGACTACTACCGGTAACATTTATACTGCTAGTGAAACATTTGAAGAAGCTGATATGTTAAATATTGCCGAATTGTATTTAGAAAAAAGTTCGAATAAAGCAGCTTTTGCGATAGCTGGAATGTCTACCAATGGAGAAGTAAATACTGGATACAAAACATTTCAAGTTGCTGTTTTGTCTAACATTCTTAAACTTGAAATAATAGGAGATGGAGAGTTTGGTAAAGATTTAACTTTAACAAACGGAACCAAAAACATAGAGAATGAGACATATAAAAAAACTATATTTAAAATAGAATACAAACCCATTCCTGTTACATCAGAGTTTTTTGATTTTGAAGAAACTGATTTTGACGATGGAAAAGTAATGGCTTTAAAAGGTTTTAGCAGTGGAGTAAAAGATGATCCTGAAACAACTCTAGTAGATGAGGGCTATAATGCTTTGGATTTTTCCGATGCAAATAACAATGACACAAATGGTGAAAAAATAGAATATGTTAACGGAGAATGTTCTTTTGACAGCGGAGTATTTTATTCTTGAGATATTTTAAAAATAGATTTCGGAAATTTAACTTTCTTAAATAATTCCAACGGATCTACTGGTTCTGGTTTGTTTAGTGGTTGCAAATTGAGCTCATTATTAGTATTAGATTTTGGAACTTCGAAATGAGCTACAGAAAAAACAGAGGTATCCGCTAATTCTACATTTTCTGGGTTTGACTTATCAAATCTAACGACTCTAAATTTGTCTAATGCAGTATTTGCTTGTGAAAAAATGGGTGAAGACTCACCTTCGACATTAACAGCTTTTAGCACGTTTTATGGTGCTAACTTATCAAGTTTAAAAGAACTAAACTTAAGTAATACAAAATTTGCTGTTGATAATATGAAAGGAGGAGAAGCACATCAAATTTACACAGCATTTTATACTTTTGCTGGTGTTAATCTAGAAAATTTAGAAGTTTTGAATTTAGCTGGTACAGCGTTTTCGGCAGCCGGTATGACTGATTGCGTTGTCGAAGACTCATCAGCCGGTACAGATATAATAACTACCGCTAACGGAACATTTCAAGGTGCCACTCTTACAAAACTATCATCTTTGATTTTTGAAAAGGATGACAAAAAAGCTGTATTTTTTTCAGACGGAATGTCTACTGTTGCTACCGATATACATTGTGGGTACAGAACTTTTAAAGGCGTTAGTTTTTCAAATTTACTAGAGGATAGTTTTGACAAATCTGTATTCGACCCTAGTGGTACGAATTGTACAGGTGATGGAGGAGTTATCTATTCGATAGATGAAACATTCGACGGTTGCACCTTTAAAACACCACCTGTTGGATAAAGCAATCCATTAGCTAACATTTACACACGATAAACCCACATATCCCTCGTCCTACATATAACATATGTATAGACTTAAACAAATGTCACAATCGGAAAAAGTACAGAATAACAATAAAATTAAAAGCAAGAACTTAAACTTCTTGTGATGTTTATTAGGACTGTTTGTCGGAGCAGGAATGATTGGTGTTTTAGTTTGACAACTAAGTCAATGTAGCACTACAAAGACACCGGCTAAATCTAGTGATTATGTTATTAAGAACAATAATACCACATCTACTGGAGCTTTAGCTAGACCAGAAGAAACTATGGTTTTAAGTGTTGAAAGTAAATCTGGAAAAGAAATTTCTCAAGATTCTATCAAATGATGGTACGATACAACTATCGTAAATTCTAATGAGGTAGAATTTGAAACAACATCAGACAAAACTTTAAAATTAGAAGTTGTTTCCGATACAATCATTACCGAACCAACAAAAATTAGCATCGTTGCTTTTATTACCGAAGAAGATGGAACTGAACAAACCGCAAGTATTGATGTTCCAGTTGGAACTTTAGAGACTTTCACTACTCCAGGTAATCTTTTCAACCTTATTGATACAAATGGTGATACCAGAAATGACACACTAGCAAGTTTTGCTGGAACTGAGAATGATATTGCTGATTTAATAAAAAATTACAATTCCTTAGATTTTTCTCAGATTGATGAAAATCTTGAATTTGTTTCTGGAGATTTTTCATTTCCCGAAGGAATATTTGATGATTGAAATCTTTTAGAAATAAACTTTGGAAATTTAACCTATCTACCAAACGATGATGGTGAATCTGGTAATAGAATGTTCGAAGGAGTAGATTTACATAATGTTCGAAAAATTAATTACAGCACTTCGAAATGAGCAAACGATGAGACAACTTCATCTGCTGCTCATACTTTTGACGGAGCAGATTTGTCAAATCTAAAAGAATTGGATTTTTCCGAAGCATCTTTCGCTTGCGAAGGAATGAAAGAAGAGGAAGATGATGAAGGAAATATAGTTGTCCGTACAGCTGATTCCACTTTTGCTAATGCTATCCTAACCAATTTAACTAACCTAAACTTAACCGGAACAGTTTTCGCTGCAAAAGATATGACTAGTGAAGGAGATATCCATACTGCTTACAAAACTTTTGCTAATGCAGATTTGAGCAATTTGATAACTTTAGATTTATCAAAGTCAATATTTGCTGAAACTGAAATGACTACATCCGGTTATGTTTATACCGGTAGTCAAACATTTAGTGTTGCAGAAATGCCTAATGTAGAAAACGCATATCTAACAAAAGGAAATGATGATGCAGTATTTGCTGCAATCAACATGACAAAATATGGAGATGCTAATACTGGATACCACACTTTTGAAGATGCTAATTTGTCTAAAATACCAGAAGCTACCGCTGATGGTGGTATCCAAGAAGATGGAATGTTTGAAATAGAAGCTGAAACATTATCAGAAGAAGCTAATGAATACATAAAAGTAGATACATTTAAAAACACCATGTTTTTAATAGTATTTAAACCAGTACCTATTACAACTGATTTTTTTATTATTGAACCAGAAATGTTTGAAGGTAAAGAGGTGCAAGCAATAAAAGGGTTTAAAGAAGAAGTTAAACAATCTGTTTCGACGGGTGTTTTCTTACTCAAATCATACAACTCCTTAGATTTCTCTTTCCATGCAGAAGGTAAACCAATATGTAATTATGTTAGCGGAAGGTGTGAATTCGATCCAAATGTAATGGATGCCTGAGAACTCCTTAAAATAGATTTTGGAGACATGACTTTTTTGAATGATGATAATGGTAATACGGGCAATTTATTATTTAGAGGCATGGATTCAAATTCTCTTTTAATAATAGATTTTAATCACTCGGTATGAGCTAATTTAGAAACTCAGTCATCAGCTCGTGATGTTTTTCAAAGCGTTAGATTTCCAAAAGTAAGGCAAATAGATATGTCTAATGCAATTTTTGCTTGTGAAGATATGGGTAAAAAAGATAGTCCAAATTTCTTTACAACATGTTCGGACACATTCCAAAGTGCTGATTTATCTGGACTGAAAAAATTAAACTTAAAAGGTGCCAAATTCGCAGTAAAAGGAATGACGAATGTATCAGAGAGTGTTATGACTGCACATGGGACTTTTTATAATGCTAATCTTAGCGGTTTAGAAACATTAGATTTGTCGACAACCGTTTTTTCAGCAACAGGGATGTGTGGAAGCCAAGAAGTCATCGATTTAAGAACCGCAGCTTATACTTTTACTTATGCGAAACTCCCTAACTTAACAAAACTAATATTGTCTCGAGGAAAAAAACAAGCTGTTTTTGCTTCTGATAATATGGGACAAAATGTAACCAAAACAACTATTACTGATGATACATTTCGAGATGCCCACTTAACAGCTATATACAAAAAAGAAATAATGGGAGAAGGAATATATACAGGCGAAGGTGTAGGAACACAAGATAATAATGGAATATATCTTATCTTGAATGCTATTTTTAAAACACAATTCGACGGAATCCCAGTGACTAATAATTATTTTGATATAGAAGAAAAACAAGATGAAACAGGAGCGAAAGTGCTTAATGGTTTTAAAGCAGGTTTAACGGATGCTGATTTACAAAATTTTAATGCCATAGATTTTTCTGGTTTAGACTATAAAATGTATGTTAATCCTAATTGTAGATTTAATAGTGTAAGTACAATAACTAGCTGATGAGAAAAACTTATGAAGATTGATTTAGGAAAACTAATCTTCTTAAATAACGAAAATGGAGAAACCGGTAAAGAACTATTCTATAGATGCGATTTAGAACATGTTGTAATACTTAATTTTAATCATTCAGTTTGAGCTACAGAAGGAACTAAGTATTCTGCTTGCGAATCGTTTAAAGGAGTAATAATGCCCGAAATGACTGACTTGAATTTTTCTAAAGCTGTTTTTGCTTGTTCAGATATGGATGCTGGTGAAAACACACAAATCCATACAGCTTACAAAACTTTTGTCAATGCCGAATTAGATCGATTACAATCATTAAATTTTGATAACGTAACATTTGCGGCCGAAGGAATGTCAACAGGTACAAATACAAAAGTATATATCGCTAGCAATACTTTTTTAAATACTAATTTAAGTTTTATCTCACTTTTAAACTTAATTGAAGCAAAGTTTGCTGTACCTAACATGAGTGTTTCAGGAGAACTTTATATCGCTGCAAAAACTTTTGAGGATGCTAATTTAAAAAGTATGGATCATTTAGTTTATGATCAAGGGAAACGATATACTAAGTTTGCTTGTGCAGAAATGTCACAAACTGGGTTAGTATATACTGGATATTACACATTTAAAGGAACCGATCTTTCATCCATTGATGAGAATCTTTTACAAGCGAATAATATGGAAGGGATAGAATCGCTTTATAACACTCACGGAGCACACTTGTGATATACCGACAATATGACTGGAAACGATAGTCAAAGCGATAGCTACTATAGATACAACACTTATGAAGGTGCTACATTTAGACAATAGTTTGGAAGTAGAATTTGAATCTGATACTCGCACATCATCAGGATTTTAATAGAAAAAAATAAATTTTCCAATCTACCTACAAACCCAGTCAATCTAAGAGCTATGATATAATGAAATTACTAAGAAAAATATGAAAATAAGAAAACTGTTTAGTTCATTTACTGCTATAGGTATTATGGGCGTCTCTCTCTCTCTCTCTCTCTCTCTAGCTGTTCATTAAATAGTTCTCTTAATAATACTAATATTGCTAAAGTACCACTATCAACAGTTTTTGATACTACTTTACTAAAACAAGAATTTGAAGTTAAAGTTATACCACAAACTGTTATTAATTTCCTTAAATTCACTTCTGAGTATGATGAGATAGATGAAAAAGAAAAAAACGCTTATCGAGAAGAAGTATGAGTAGACAATATATCTACAAGTACTGCTCGGGTATATGCTAAAAACAATAGCGCACACTTTATTGCTGGTAGTTCTATTAACTATACATTTGCTACCATTACAGAAGAAGGAAAACAAAACATTAATGATTTAATTACTTCCCCTCTTCTTGCTGAAACTTTAGCTTTCAATTTTTGAAGTGCTGGACCAGAAAATTCAAACGATTACATAAGAAGTGTTTATGCTAATAAATATCAATTAAGTCCAAACCAAATAAAATTAGAAAATGTGGATTACACCTCTAATAATGCAATTAAACAAAAAATTGCTAAACTTAAAATTAGTGCTGTTTCTGATTCAAATCTTTATTCCGGTTCAAAAGAAGTTAGTTTTCCTTTTAAACCAACATTAGAAGCTGCGGTAAAAAATGTAACAGATATCGCTATCACTGCTGCTTTATATGGGAATGTTTCAAGCAACGAATTAGCCAGTTCTATTTTTACCCAAAACAGCAGCACTTTAGGAAGTGCAGAAGATTTGATAGAAAATACAACTTTAATATACAATGATGAACAAAAAACTTTTACTATCATAAATAAAGAACAAAGTATATTTTTAGATTCACCAGAAGATATTCTTGGAGGAACAATATTTGATGATTATAGAAGGGTTCCTTGAGAAAAACTTAGAACTAGCTTAGTGAGCGGTAATAATTACAAGATAGATTGTACCGCAAATGACTTCGGATTAAAAGATTTAAATGGAGAAGATGTAGCAAAATACAATACTCTTGATTTAGAAAACATTCCTGATGCTTCGGGTAAAAAAATTACCGCTATCTGTAATTACGGTTTAACAGCTTATGGCCATAACGATAGTGCACCGGAATTAGAACTTATGAAAAAGTTTTTTGGATATGCTTCTACTTGGCCTTCTGGTACAGTAGTTGGTTGTCTTAAATATTTAAGACTACCAACTAGTCTAGACACCGTAGGATACTTATGTTTTAGTCATAACTATTCTTTTCAAGAATTGTGACTGCCGGATACATGAACTGTTTCTCAATGTGATAAAATATTTTGCAGCAACAACTTGGAACCAATTACTTCTGGTATGAACTATTTGGTAAGCATGCATTTGCCAAAAAACTTGCCCACATTACTTGATAAAGAATTAGGAACAGGAGATTCTAATACAGATCCTAAAAAAGATTTGGAGATGAATAGAACCGATAGTTTTAATCTAACTTACAATTGTTTTCGTCAAAATTTAAAGCAAATAACAGTGCATCCTGATTCAAAATATAAAGTATTAAGTACTTATAATCAATTTGGTGAATTAATTGGTCAAGTAGCAGTTCCGAAAAAAGGAATATGAGATATGTTTTGTAATAATTTAAAGTATTCGACAGTTGCTCAATGAGGAGCAAATCATTATACTAATGAAGATTTTAGATATAATCCGTGACCTAGCCAGCCTAGTATCTATGGAATTCCTAAAACCGCTGGTTTGTATTTTGGTAAAAATGTAGAATCTGAATTAGTGGATTTGCCTACTAATTGTACACAGATGAGTGATAATGCTTTTGGCTGAGGTAATACCGGTATAGCAATAAGTGGATTTACGGTAATTTTAAACTCTGCAACGGTTGTGAAGATTACTAGTGGAGATAATGATAGAACATTGATAACGGATCAAAGCAAATTCGCAGGTTTTACTTCTACCAATTTTTACGTACCAAAAAGTTCACTATCAGACTATAAAAATAATTGACCTTTGTGTGCGGCAAGTATTTTTAGCATTGATGATTTGCCACCAAAATATCAAGGACTTACTCACAATCCACCTGCATAATTTTTAATACCGTAGCACATAATGGTTTAAAGAATTGAAAGTTTATTCTAAGGGTGGGAACTTTGTGCTTAATTTTAGCAAAACTCCAAAGAAAAACAAAAGAGCAAAACAAATTATTTTTTCGTCTTTTAAAAACTGTTTTTTACCCTAATTACTATGTTTGTTAGATTATAATAATGTTAACTTTATATATGTATAAAACAAAAAAATTATTATTACCACTTTCTTTGATTTCTATTTCTGGTTGCTTTTTAAGCATACAAAGTTGTGCTAAAGCACCAGAATGAGAAAAAACAACATATCTTACTTCATATGGTGGAATTCGAGATTACTTACAAAAAAACACTCAACAAATTAATACTACAGGGTACCCATGAGTACAGTATGATGAACACGATGGGGAAATAACAAATAAAGTATACGAAAACATTGTCTTACAAAACATTCTTAATTCTAGCTTACAAAAGTGTATGGATGAGTATATAGCTTATGGACAAGGTGGTTATGATAATGTTATTATCAAAAATAAAATAGTTCAAAAAAGCGATAGTGTTACACTAGATCTTAAAGTGTTAGCTTACGATACTCCCGATACAACCAATGAACCTGATAATAAATGAAAACTTAATGGAAGTTTTGAAATGAATAGCGACAAAACTATAGACTTAATAAGTTTAACTGAAACTGATACAAGAATTTGAGGTCAAAATAATCCACAAACATACAATGGTGAGAATTTAGATATCAATATAGTTCCGTTTGATCAAGAACAAGATATTAAAACTCCAGCATTCTCATTTGGAACTGTAGAATTTAAACAACCTGTGTATGGTGGAGATTTTCAAAATGTTTACTTATGCTTCGCACCATTTAATCCCCAAGAACCACCTATAGAACTGAGTGGTATAGGAACTTATCTAATAAACAATTGTGTTAAAATCAACAATGAACTAGCACCAAATTGAAGTCAACAATCTCTTACTGATGAAGTCTTTTTAAACAAAATAAAAAACAACATCAAACCAAAAAATTTAACTAATGCTTTAGTTAATTCTTTAACAACATCTGAGACAACTTTAACGGGTGCTTCAATAAAAATATTACTTGACTCAAATAACAAATATGTTGTTTGACAATGTAAACCACAAAATGATTCAATCCCTGAGAGTCAAATAATAATAAAATTTAAAAAAGATAATAAAATTGATTGTGAGTATTTTGTAGATAACGAAACTGCAAGAACTACTAAAACTGACTTAGAACTAACCCAAGCTTATAAGACTGCAGGTGGAGTTAACACTTTAGTATATAGTAATGATGCAGGAGAAGAACAAATCTTTACCTTATCAACACCAGATTGTGCTAATATAGTTTTTCTTCAACAAAACTAAATTATTTTCCAAAAGGATTATTCATACCCATAAATGGATTTTTACCTGAACGAATGTTTCTTGCTAAAACATCCATTTTTTCTTTACTTTTCTCTCATTCATTTAAAAGTTTATTCAGTTCGTCAGGTTTTCTTCCACTTCCTTTAACAACTCTTGTTTTTCTACCTGGTTCTTTTTTAAAGAAGATAGGGTTTCTTCTTTCTTTTAGAGTCATTGAACTTAGAAGGATGTTTCAGATTCTCATTTTTTCTTGTGCTTCAGCAATTTGAGTTTCACTAATATTGTTAGCACCAGGCATCATTTTGCTTATAGAAGAAAGTGGACCCATCTTTCCTAGTTGACTCATTTGTACCATTAAGTCTTCTAAATCCATCTTTCCGGCTAACATACGAGCAAAAGATTTCTTTACTACATTTTCATCCATCAAGTCTTTACTTTTCTCTGCTAGTGTTAAGATATCACCTAAACCAAGAATTCTTGAAGCCATTCTGGATGGATGAAAAAGTTCTAATGAACCAATCTTTTCACCCACTCCGGTAAACTTGATTGGTTTTTTTAAAATACTAACTAAAGATAAAGCTGCACCAGCTCTTGTGTCTCCATCTAGTTTGGTTATAACTAAACCACTGATGTGTAATGTGTTATTAAATTCTGACGCAACGTTTACTATTTCCTGTCCACTCATTGCATCGATTACTAACAATATTTCATCCGGAGAAATTTTGTTACGAACATTCTTTAATTCTTCCATCATTACTTCATCAGTTTGTAAACGTCCAGCAGTATCGAAAATAATAATATTGTTTCCATTGGTTTTAGCAAAAGTTAAAGCTTCGTCAGCAGTAATTACTGGGTTTTGGGTACCTTTTTCAAAGAAATCGATACCATTTTCTTTTGCTAATGTTCGTAATTGCTCGATAGCTGCTGGACGGTAAATATCAATACCTACCAATAATGGTTTTTTATTAAATTTCTTTTTGTAATAATTAGCTATTTTTGCACAGGTAGTAGTTTTTCCACTTCCTTGTAAACCAATCATCATAATTTTAACTAATGATTTATCGGTATTAATAGTTGTAGTATTATTACCTAAAATTTTAGTTAACTCTTCTTTAATGATGGTTAACACCACATTTTGTGGATCTTGGTTGGGTTCAATTGTTATACCTAAACATTTATCGTGGATAGTTTTAATAAAAGAATTAACTACCTTGATGTTTACGTCACCGTCTAGTAATGAAATTTTAATTTGTTCTAAAAGTTCGGTTAAATCTTCTTCTTTAATGGTTCATTTTTCTATCTTTCTTTTTAAGTGTTTAGAAACGATGTTGGTAATTAAAGATTTGAACATAATAATTTAAGCGGAAAATAAGTGAAATTCCTGTTATTTTTATTATACCACACCGAATAAAAAAGTATAATTTATACATATGTATAACAAAACAAAACAAATTATTTCTTTATCTTTAGCACCAATTTTTTTAGGAACTTTAGCATCCAGTTTTGTTTTCGCTACGGCTTGTAAAGAAGAAGGAAACAAAACTGTAACAGTACAAACAGAACTTAG
>JAITFH010000045.1 GCA_031281465.1 Mycoplasmataceae bacterium
GGTTTTTTTGATAACTGAGAATATGTCGACTGAGTTTGAGCTTTATTAATATGGTTCCCAGTGATAGTAGCAGCTCAAGTGGCATGTTGCGCTTTAGTTATTTTAACTAATAAATTTAAACTGCAAAGAAATATTATTGTTCAATAATGTCTGGTTGAATTTAAAATGGTGGCACATTTTCTTTCTATGTTTGTTACCGTTTTCGTAATTTATTTTAAAATAATTCTGGATGAGAGATATTTTCACTTGCCGGCAAATGAAATAATTGGTTACGAACTTCGTAATATAATGTCTAATAATAAAATATTTTGAAATTTTATGAGTTTTAGTAAAAAAAAAAAAATCACTTTTTTAGTTTGGTAGCTGAATGTTTTGTTCTTGGGGTGACTAGCATGGTTGCCTGAAGTTTAACTAGCTGTGAATCAAACAACACTCCTGGACGAAAGGACGAACTGAAATTTGAGAAAATAATTAATGATACAAGTGCTGGTGTATTGTGTCGAAAAGGAGATAAAATAAAACTCTATGTAGAAAGTACAAGTGGTAATCAAATTACTTGACAATACAATGAAATAACAGGTATTCATTACGATAAAAAGCTTGAGGAAAATACTTTGACAATTGAAGTTGATTCTGTGGAAATTATCACTACATCTTCACAAATAACAGTTACAGCTAGTGATGGCGAACAATCAATTTCTATGACAATAGAAGTTGGAAGTTTACAAGAATTTCCTGCTCCTATTGATGGAAATATTTTTGAGTTAGACGAAACTTTTGTACCAGGCGATACAATCAAAGGTTTTAGTTCTGCTGTATTAAGTCATCCTGAAAATTTGAAAATTTATAACACTTTAGATTTTTCTATTCAATCAAGTGTAAAGTATATTGATGGAAATTGTAACTTTAGCAAAGACATAATTGACTCTTGAAATCTTTTAGAATTAAATTTTGGAAATTTAACTTTTTTACCAAATACTTCTGGACAATCAGGATACCAACTTTTTAAAGATTGTAATTTTGATTCTCTTCTTACTTTAGATTTTGGAAATTCTAATTGAGCATCTGCAGGTACTACCGACTCTGCTGCTTACACATTCGCTTTAGCAGATTTGCTAAGTTTAAAAGAATTAAATCTATCTAATGCAGTATTTGCAAAAAGCGGAATGAATACCCTAAATGGTGCCGATACTAATACTGCTTTTCATACATTTGATGATACGGAATTCTCTAGTCTAGAAAATCTAGATTTATCGGGGACTGTATTTGCATCGGAAGAAATGGATAGCAACGCAGCAATCGGAACTATTTCTACCGCTTCTTACACTTTTACTAATGCTGAATTCTCTAGTCTAGAAAATCTAGATTTATCGGGAGCTTTGTTCACAACAAGTAGAATGTCGTCCAATGGAGTTAACAATATTGATTCAGCTTTTTGTACTTTTTGTAATACGAACTTTTCTGTTTTAAAAAGTTTAAACTTTTCTAAAATTAAAGAAGGGAAATCAATAACAACGAAATTTGCATCACCAAATATGACTCCGAGTGGAAATGTTTATACCTCGTCTTTGACTTTTAAAACTGCGCATTTTGATAGTTTGGAAAATTTAGACTTGTTTGGAGCAGTGTTTGCGGATGAAGAAATGACGGATAGTGATATTTCTACTAGTTATCAATCATTTCAAAAAGCAGAAATACCTTTTTTAGAAACTCTGAATTTATCCGGTGGGATATTTGCTACATCAAATATGACAACTCATGGTGGAATTAATACTGCACATGGTGCTTTTCTAGAAACAAATTTATTTCGATTAAAGAATCTATTATTCTCTCAAACAGACCAACAAAATGAAAAAATAATGACGATTTTTGCAGCTACAGGAATGTCTGATGGTGGTAAAGCTATTAACACCGCATATAGTACTTTTCAAGAAACAAATTTGTCTAGTTTAGAAATTCTAGATTTAAATGGAGCAGTGTTTGCGGATACCAGTGAAATAAAAGGGGGATTTTATACAGCTAACAGGATGTTTTATAAGACAATTTTAATTAATGTCACATCATTAGAATTGCAAGGTGCAGTGTTTGTGGCGAATTCAATGACTACCGCAGGTTATGATGTTCGAACCGGATATTATAGTTTTACAGAAGCTATTTTGTCTAGTTTACAAACACTAGATTTAGATGGAGTAGTATTTGCTATGGATGGAATGACGAGCGGAACAGGAAATGTTTATACAGCAGAAAAGACATTTTATAGGACAAATTTATCTAATCTAAAATTATTAAGTTTGGGTGGTGCGGTATTTGCAGCGAGTTCGATGACAGGTTCTGGTAGTATTTGAACGGCTTATTATACTTTCGATGAAGCAACTTTATCCAACTTACAAACGCTTAATTTGGATGGAGTAGTATTCGCTACAGAGAATATGACTACAAATACTCAATACCTTGAGATCGGTATGCATACATTTGGTTTAAACGAATACACCGAAGAAGATTTTATTGACACACTAACAGATGTGTATTTAGATAAAGATTATAATGTTAATTTAGGTACATGACAATACACATTTAATAGTCACACCACCGGTTGTACTAACTTAACGATCCACGGTTACACTGTTTGTCCGCCATGATTTGACTCATCTTGATTCACGGATGCACATTGAACTGATGATAATGAAGAATTGTAATAAAAAAAGATTCTTCCTAAAAACACTTAATTCTTTAACATAGTTAAAGGAATAACATAAACCCCATCAACTTTGTAAGCAAATTTGCCACCAGTAACAACGGCTAAAAATTTAGGTTTTTTAGAAAAATTTGTGTCTATAGAAGATTCTAATTTTTTTAAACTTTTTATAGCACCATTTATTACATCCGGACTAGAACCTAGTTTTATTTCTATTCCTGCCCAATCGCCATTTCTTAAAGAAAGAATAGCATCGACTTCTAAACCACTCTGATCATAATAATGGTATATTTGTCCGTCAATTGCTTCAATATAAATCCTTAAATCTCTCAGTGCTAATGCTTCAAATAGAAAACCAAAGGTTTTATAGTCGTTAAGTAAATATTCGCTGTCTATCCCTAAAGATATACAAGCTAAAGAAGGATCTACTAAAAGTTTTTTGTCAGCAGTTCTGATAGCATATTTACTTCTTATTTTTGGTGATCATGCTTTGATATTTTCAATCACAAAAAGTCTTTCTAAAGTATTAATGTAACTATCTAATGTTTTAATATCTATACCGTTATTGTTATTTCTCATATCTTCTAAGATTGTGGAGTATTTAGAAAGAGTTGCGATATTACGAGAAAAAGATTTTAATAAAGAATCAACTATGTGTGGATTCCTTTTTACTCCATCAATATTATTAACATCTTCGTTAATTAAACTTGTGTAATAAAACGCTAATGCTTTGATACATTTTTTCTCATCTAAATTTATTTTGTCAGGTCATCCGCCACAAACTATATATTTAGCTATATCGTTAAT
>JAITFH010000071.1 GCA_031281465.1 Mycoplasmataceae bacterium
TTTGTCTTCAATGTCTTTATTCAACGAATTTTCGATAATTTCGGCTAACAGCCGCGCTTTTGCCGCCATCATTTTTGACAGTGCAGCAGAGTTTTTTATGCCTTCGGTTTGATAAACAGCAAATTGTTTGATTAGCTCCGTAAATTTTCCAAAATTATCGGACAAAGGAATAATTTTATTGTCTGTTTCCCGCCCAATCGTAATTTCCGCTACTAATTTGCTTTCGGCATACCAGCGAAATGTTAAATAATTGGTGATTATAAGATTGTTGAGCGAATGTCTGTAACGTTCAAACTGTTCCCTTAAACTTTTGTCGTTCAGATTAACGGGAATGTCTTTTGCCTCTACATAGCAGACGGCAAAATTCCGGTCTGTAATGATATAGTCGGGCGCGCCGCAGGCAATGCGTTTCGGCTCGTTGGTGGCAGTGCAATTTGTCAATGCTTCCAACAGGGTTTTCAATGCCGGACGGTAACTGTGTTCGGTGGCGTTGCCTGCTTTGTTGAGTTTATTAACTTCGGAAAGGTATTGAGTTATGGAGTGTTGCATGTTGTTATATTGTTTGCTTTTAAATCTTGTGTATTTGATTCTGGCGGTGTTGTAGAGTTGTCATTTTTATCAATAATAGCATTGAAAATCTACATAATCTTTCCCTCCGTATCCTGCCGGAATAGCGCTCGAAAGTCCTAACTTCACTTTTTCATCATCCATATTCAGGAATAGTAGATAGGCAAGCTGGGTAATATAGTCAGTAAATCCTACGCTTGTGACGGCGATTATGTCGGTGAGAGTCCAGACTTTTTTTGTTAGGGGTTGTTCGGAGTTGTTATCTTGTTTAGGCATGATTCTAAGAATTAATTAATATATCGTAAGCCTTTTGGATTTTTGTAACTACATTCTTTCTATCCTCACAAATAGGGTTACATCTCTCAATACAATGAACCATTAAAGCATACATAGTATTATTATTCAAAACCACATTTTTATTAGTTACTGTATTCTTTATGAAATTGATCACTCCATTGGTGAGAAAATGTCCTTTTATTTTAAAACGGTCTTCTCTAATATCGTTATTAATTTTAGTATTTATCTCATCTATTTCTTGAGTAGTGAAACTTAGACTATTTTTATTGATAAAATCGTTGATTTTATTTTCGTCTAACAATTCTGAATGTTCTGATTTTAAAAATCTACAACAATTATCTCCATAACAAGAAATTCCTTTATTATTTATATAGTTAATAACATCATATGGCAACAATTTTAAACTATTGTTGCAAAAATTTTTGTACCAAGTATCAATAACATCAGAATAATCATTAGTTTTTCTCGCTAACTTTTTTATTGTATTGTTGATATTACTATGACAATACATTGTATTTTCTATCGAATAGCCATAAGTATATATAATATAATCATTTATATATTTATTGCTATCTATATAATGGGAATGGTCTTTATCGCAAGCAACTACCTTATTGTTATTTCCTGCGATTATTGAGTCCATATAAGGTATTAAGTTTTCATAGCCCTTAACTTCTTGAATCTCAAAACTATTTGAGACTTCTTTGAACAATTTATCCCAGAAAAGAACATCATCTTGCCCTTCAACATAAACCATCCATTTTTTATTGTAGAAAAGGGCTTTTACATTCAAAGCATCTTCAGAATATTGTAGCGTCGAATTACTATTCATAGTAGATAATCTTTTCCATATTAATAACATTTTGTTTCCACCTTCCTGCAATTTCAGGTGAATGTGTTGCAACAATTATTTGAGCATTAGAATTTAGTCCCCGCAATGTTTCTATTATTTTTCGCTGCCATTCTATATGTAAAGATAATTCCGGTTCATCTGCAATGAATAAGAATGGTTCATTTTTTTGCAATAACGTTTCTGTAAAAAGAATAATTAATTGTTTTTCGCCCGAAGATAATGAAAACAAAGGTAATTTAATATCATTATTCTTTTTGTCTTTTAAATGAATTTCTAACTGACCTGAACTTTCTTTATCTAATTTAAATTCTTTATGTGGCATAAAATTTTTCAAATATTCAAGATAG
This sequence comes from Mycoplasmataceae bacterium, assembly GCA_031281465.1. Lineage (GTDB taxonomy): Bacteria > Bacillota_I > Bacilli_A > Mycoplasmatales > Mycoplasmoidaceae > Malacoplasma_A. Next base: position 2,065 of record JAITFH010000071.1, read on the forward strand.
ACTATTATTGGCTTAAAAATGCACTGTTTTCTTTCTTCATTTTCTTTAGAAATTCTGATTAAAGAAATTGTTCTATTAACTAATGATAATGGGAATACATTATCTAACTTTAATGATGTTGGTTTATTTTTTATAATACCTACAACCTCTTCTAGTTTTCTCATGTGCAGTTGTATCATATCAGTTTTAGCTTTGGCGTTAACACCAAGAGATGTAAAAGTTTTAGATAAATCTTCCTTTATTTCTGTTGGATTAAATTGTTCCAAATTTTCAACATCAACCTTGTCATAATCTTTATTGTAAAGCATTAGTGAAAAAACTTCTTCTTTAAATTTATCTGCAATTTTACTTGCTTCAGATTCTAATTGTAGTTGATAAACGGTTAGTTTTCTCATTAGATCATCTAATCTTTCATCAATATAATTCCTATTTCTTTCTCTACTTCTTTCAAAATCATCTTGATTGTTATCTCTATGAACGGACAGCCACGATATATTAACGTATTCACTCAATTTATCTTTTATTGATTGAAACATCTCATTCATTCGCATTGGACGAAATGCAACTCCTCTTCGGGCAAATTCTGAATACGGCAATTCCAAAGATTCTTTATTATTAAAAGAATAAGAAATTATTGAGTACTCATTGTGTTTTTTTTGGACACAGATCTTATTTTGTGATTCATTATTCTGTAACTGAATTATGATTGATTCAAATTCAATGTTGCCTAATGTTTGAAAATCTGCCAACAGAACGGATTCGATTAAGTTTAAAAACGTTGTTTTACTTGTTCCATTGGCACCAATGAAAATATCAACATCAGCATTAAACTCTGTTTTAATGTCTTTAATTCCCCAAAGTTTGGAAATTGTTACCGATTTGATTAACTGCTTTCCCATATTTTATGCTTTTTTATTATTTAATTAATTTATCCTGCTTTCAACATCCACCTTTCGCTCAAACGAATTTCACGGATTTCGGCAAGCAAATGTTCAAAATAATCTTCGTCGAAAAATCTGCCGTTTTCCATTCGTTTGCGGTCTATAATGTAACCTTTTTTTGCAAATTCTTTCAACACCGAAGTCGCCCAGCGGCGAAAGTCAAT